>NZ_JBMEMN010000049.1:0-16224 GCF_049310905.1 Gudongella sp. DL1XJH-153 | reverse complement strand
AATGGAATTCTGTCTTTTAATATTTACTTATCACACTGAATAGCACTGTTTAAAGTATACTTTTTCAGTGGCCTCGCTTAAGGCTCCTTTTTTCTTTACTTGACATTACCGGTTGCTTTTGTTACATTATAAAGAAATAAAAATGGGTGTGAATTAAAAGGAGGAGTTAATTTGGAATTTGTGGGAGAAGGCTTAACCTTTGATGATGTGTTGTTGTTGCCAGGAAAATCAGAGGTACTGCCAAGAAATACCAATACAGGTACTAATCTAACTAAGAAGATCAGGTTGAATATACCACTTATGACAGCTGGAATGGATACTGTAACAGAGTCAAAGATGGCCATTGCAATAGCTAGAGAAGGTGGAATAGGAATTATTCATAAGAACATGTCCATAGAAAAACAGGCTCTTGAAGTGGATAGGGTAAAAAGATCTGAACATGGAATAATTACTGATCCTTTTTCATTATCAAAGGATCATGCTGTAGCCGAAGCACTTGAACTTATGGAGAGATACAGAATATCGGGAGTACCGATAATCGAAGAGGACAATACTTTGGTTGGAATTCTTACCAACAGGGACATAAGATTTGAAAAAGATATTAGCAGAAAAATCGATGAGGTTATGACAAAGGATAACCTTATAACTGCCCAGATTGATATAACAATGGATGAAGCCCTTGAAATCATGAAGCAGTATAAAATTGAGAAACTGCCACTGGTAGATTATGAATTCAAGCTTAGTGGCTTAATTACGATTAAGGATATTGAGAAATCAATTGAATTTCCGCATTCAGCAAGGGATGAAAAGGACAGGCTTCTGGCAGGGGCAGCTGTTGGAGTAACCGGAGATATGATGGATAGAGTTGCTGCTTTGGTTAAGAGCCAGGTTGATGTAGTTGTCTTAGATACGGCACACGGACATTCCAAAGGGGTACTTGAGGCAGTAACAAAGATTAAAACAAACTTTCCTGACCTTCAGGTTATTGCAGGAAATATAGCAACGGCTGAGGCTACTGTGGATCTCATAAATGCAGGAGCGGATGCAGTAAAGGTTGGAATAGGACCAGGATCAATTTGTACTACAAGGGTTGTAACTGGAATTGGAGTTCCGCAGGTTACTGCAGTTATGAATTGTGCAAAGGCTGCAGCTGAATATGAAGTACCGGTTATAGCTGATGGAGGAATCAAATACTCAGGAGATATCACAAAGGCAATTGCAGCAGGTGCCAATATAGTGATGGCTGGTTCAATGTTTGCCGGCACTGAGGAAAGTCCAGGAGAAGAAGTGTTATTTGAAGGAAGAAGATACAAGGAATACAGGGGAATGGGTTCCCTGGGAGCCATGGATTCAGGTAGCAAGGACAGATACTTCCAGGAGGATACCAAGAAGTATGTACCTGAAGGAGTGGAAGGTCGAGTTCACTACAAAGGAAAGCTTGGAGATGTTGTATATCAGCTGATTGGTGGATTAAAATCAGGAATGGGTTATATTGGAGCAAAGGATATTCCTGAGCTTCAGGACAAGGCGAAAATGATTAAGATTACAGGTGCTAGTCTTGTAGAAAACCATCCGCATCATATAACAATTACAAAGGAATCTCCTAATTATCAGAGGGGATAGATTATGGAACCAGGTTAATTACCTGGTTCTTTCTAATTCAAGAATTTACTTGTCAGGGTTCTAAAGACCTTAGGTGTTTACTCACAGTTCTGGATTCAAGTCCGACTAAAATCAAGCGCTCGTTTTCTTAATTGATTCCTATGCCGCTTCGCTTGGAGGAATCAAAACATTACGAAATCCTCGCTGGATTTTGCGGTCGTTCTTTCATATGAACTGCTTAGCAAAGCACCTTTCGGTCTTATATACAAGAAAGGAAAGTCTGTATAAATACCCTATCGATAGAATTATTCAAAATCTTTGATTTTGTTGTAATTCATCGAGGGGGTATGAATTGAGAACTGGTATAGATAGACTTTTGTCGATAAATGTAGTAAAATGATGGCATAATATGAGGGATTAAGGTGATCATGATGAAAATTGGCTTGGACGTCGGTTCCACAACCTTGAAATGTGTCGTGCTGGATGAGAAGGATAATTTAATCTTTCATTCCTATGAGCGGCACTTTTCTCAAATCAGGGAAAAAACGGTGGTGCTTTTAAATGAAATAATGAACAAGTTTCCCGAAGTAAAGGAAGCTAGTCTTTCAATATCCGGATCAGCTGGAATGGGTATGGCAGAGAAGCATGGCGTACCGTTTATTCAAGAGGTATACGCAACAAGGCTTGCAGTAATGAGGGAAGTTGAAGGAACTGACGTTGTAATAGAGCTAGGTGGAGAAGATGCAAAGATTCTATTCCTTTCAAACGGGCTTGAGGTAAGGATGAATGGCTCATGTGCCGGTGGTACAGGAGCATTTATTGACCAAATGGCAACGCTTATGGGTATAAGTCTAACTGAAATGAACGATCTGTCAAAAAGTCATGAAAAGCAATACACAATAGCATCCAGATGTGGAGTGTTTGCAAAGTCTGACATCCAGCCTCTTCTTAATCAAGGTGCTAGTAAAAGCGATATGTCGGCCAGCATATTTCAGGCAGTGGTTAATCAGACAATAGGAGGCCTTGCACAGGGAAGACCAATCCGAGGGAAGGTAGTATATCTGGGAGGTCCGTTGACATTCTTCTCACAGCTAAGAGAGACTTTTAATTCGACCCTTGGAGTAAATGGAATATGTCCAGAGAATTCGCTATACTTTGTTGCAATGGGAGCGGCTATAAGCGATATTGAAACACCTGTCAATCTTGAGAAGCTTATTGAAAAACTGGATGCCAATACAACCAGGAAAACCTATGGTGGATTAAAGAAGCTCTTTGAGGACGAAGAAGAATACATGATCTTTAAGAGCAGACACGACAGAGAACAGGTTAAATACTCAGACCCACTTACATATAAAGGAAATGCATACCTGGGAATAGATGCAGGATCGACTACAATAAAAGCAGTCATTATGGATGAAGAGGATGGGATTCTGCATAGTATATATAGATCAAATCAAGGAAATCCAGTTCCTTTGATAAAAGATTTTTTAATGGATTTTTATAGAAAGTATCCAGACATAACAATAAAGACATCAGCTGTTACAGGTTATGGTGAAGAATTGTTGAAAAATGCTTTTTCACTTGATTTTGGAGTAGTTGAAACCATTGCTCACTACACTGCGGCTAAAAAATACAAGCCGGAGGTTGACTTTATTATAGATATCGGCGGACAGGATATTAAATGTTTTAAAATAAGGGATGGAGTAATTGATAGCATATTTCTTAATGAGGCGTGTTCCTCTGGCTGTGGGTCATTCCTTCAGACTTTTGCAGAGGCGCTTGGTTATGGGATTGGAGAATTTGCAAATCTGGGTATATATTCAAAAGACCCTGTGGATCTCGGTTCAAGGTGCACGGTGTTTATGAATTCATCTGTAAAGCAAGCACAGAAGGATGGAGCAAGTATTGCAGATATATCAGCAGGTCTGTCCATTAGTGTAATCAAAAATGCCCTCTATAAGGTAATCAGAGCATCATCTGTTAAAGATCTGGGAGAAAACATAGTTGTTCAGGGAGGTACCTTCTATAACGATTCAGTTCTGAAGGCATTTGAGGATGAACTTGAGCGCAAGGTCATCAGACCGAATATCTCCGGACTGATGGGGGCATTTGGTGCAGCCATCTATGCAAAGGACAAAGGGAATGATCATTCATCACTTTTAGGTATGGATGAGCTGAAAAAATTCAATCATCAGGTTAAGCTTGTAATGTGCGGATTGTGTGAAAATAATTGTAGCCTGACCGTAAACAGCTTTGGTGACAATAGAAAATATATCGGTGGAAACAGATGTGACAGGCCGGTAAAAAACAGGGATATTGAAGAACAGTATGATATCTATGATGAGAAGCTTAAGTTTCTCAAGGAATATAAATCCATCAAGGGAAGACGCGGAAGCATTGGAATCCCTATGGCTCTCAATATGTACGAGATGCTGCCTTTTTGGCATACGGTGTTTACCCTTCTTGATTTCGAGGTAATACGTTCTCCGTTTACTTCAAGAGAGCTGTTTATTAGGGGACAACATACAATTCCATCGGATACTGTTTGCTTTCCAGCAAAACTTGTCCACGGACATATTGAGTATCTAATTGATAAGGAAGTTGACACAATCTTCTACCCCTGCTTGACGTATAATATCGATGAAAAGATGGGAGATAATCACTTCAACTGTCCTATCGTGGCATATTACCCTGAGGTAATTGCTGCAAATATTGAAAGACTGGATCAAACAAATTTTGTCTTTGATTATATGGGACTTCAAAACAAAAAAGTTCTTTCAAAGAAGCTTTATGAAATATTGAAAAAGACCAACAAGGATATAAAACTTAGTGAAGTCAAATTTGCCGTAGACAGAGGAATCAAGGAATACAAGAGCTATATCAAAAAAATCCAGTCAAAAGGACAGGAATTTATTCAAATAGCAAGAGAGAATGGGAAAAAAATAATTGTGTTGGCAGGGAGGCCATATCATGTTGATCCTGAGACAAACCACGGGATATCAAAACTTATCACTGAATATGGAGTGGTTGTTATAAGTGAGGACTCAATAGGTAATCTTGCATCGAAAACGACAGTGGATGTATTGAATCAATGGACATATCACTCAAGACTATACTCCATAGCAGAGTATGTCGGGAATCAGGACGATATGGAGCTGGTACAGCTTGTGTCATTTGGGTGTGGTCTGGATGCGATAACAACAGATGAGATAAAGGCTATCTTGGAAGAAAAGGGGAAAATCTATACGCAGTTGAAAATTGATGAAATTACAAATCTTGGAGCTGTAAGAATCAGGATAAGAAGCTTGCTTTCTGCAATTGAACAAAAGGACAAGGAGGGTAAGGGTTATGGGCGTAAGAGTTAACAGGGTTGAGTTTACGAAGAAGATGAAAAAAGAATATACAATTCTATGCCCTGATATGACACCAATTCACTTTGCACTTCTGGAGAAGGTGTTCAGGAACTTTGGTTATAAAATGACGATTCTTAAGAATACCGGAGTTTCAGTTGTAAATCAAGGCTTGAGAAATGTTCATAACGACACATGCTATCCAGCTCTACTTGTGATTGGTCAGATGATTGATGCGCTTAATTCAGGAGAATATGATACAGACAGAGTTGCCTTGCTTATTACTCAGACTGGAGGAGGCTGCAGAGCTTCAAACTATATACACTTGCTAAGAAAAGCCTTGATAAATGCGGGTTATGATCATGTGCCGGTAATATCGTTAAATGCAGGAGGCATGGAAAAAAACAGCGGATTCAGAGTGTCTTTCCCAATGCTTAAGCAATCCATGGCAACGCTGATTTATGGTGACCTGCTAATGCTTTTGCACAATCAGGTTAGACCTTATGAAAAGAACACTGGAGACAGCCTTAAGAATCTAGACTACTGGGTTGATAGGCTGGGTGAAGAATTTCAGTCTGGAAAAACAATAAAACAGCATAGAATGAAAACCTTGATGAAGGAAATTGTAATATCCTTCGATGCAATTCCAAGGGAAGACAGTCATAAGGTAAAGGTCGGAGTCGTAGGTGAGATATATGTCAAGTTCTCAAGCCTGGGCAACAACCAACTGGAGGAATTTCTTCACAAGGAAAATTGTGAGGTTATGGTCCCGGGACTAATGGGGTTTATTATGTACACTGTTGAAAACGGGGTAATTGACCAGCAACTCTACGGCGGGAAGTTCTGGAAGAGCTTTATTATGGAAAGAATCAACAGATACCTTGGCAACCTTGAAAACATAATGATTGAAGCCATTCAAAATAACAGTGGATTTACTGCACCTTCACCATTTAAGCATCTGAAATCCTTGGTTAAGGGTGTAATTGGATTAGGTTGTAAAATGGGTGAAGGATGGCTGCTGCCAGCTGAAATGATGGAACTTATATCCAAGGGATACGAAAACATCGTGGTGACTCAACCTTTTGGATGTCTTCCAAACCATATAGTTGGCAAGGGTGTGCTGGCCAACATCAAGGCTATTAAGCCGGGAGCCAATATCGTACCAATAGATTACGACCCTGGAGCAACCAGAGTAAACCAAGAGAATAGAATTAAGCTTATGCTTTCAGTTGCAAGGGAAAAGCTGGAGGATGTAAAGGGAGCGGCATCACATATGGTTGAGGAGTCGGTCAAAGAGCATTCAAAGGATTCATTACCAATAAATATGATTTAGCTAGAAGCCTGATTTCGATCAGGTTTTTGGATTGACAAGGCTTTAACAAATTGGTAGTATTGGACTGGAGGTGTAGAAAATGTGGTCAAGAGCAGGTTTGAAGCAAGAGGCTAAAGATTTCCTAAGAAGAAACTACTGGAAAGCTTTTGTGGTCTGTCTCATAGTGGCAATCGTTACGGGAGGATCCGGAAGAAGCGAGTCTCAGAATGAACAATACTATAATGTTGAAAATGGATCTGTACTCGAAAACAGAGAGTATATAATTGATCTTAGTCCAAGAAATGAAATTTTCAACTTTACTTCTGATGGTATAGGTTTGGATAATCCTTTTGTTTTCGCAACAACCTTCGGGGTGTTTACTACAATTATCATTTTCGCAATTGTACTGGGTATAATAATTGGAAATGCTTTGCAGGTAGGGGAAAAGAGGTTTTTTCTTAGGGGTTTTGAAGGAGATGTTGAAATTGGAAATCTGTTTTCGACCTTTAAAAAAGGTCAATGGTTTCCCATTGCAGGAAAGATTTTTTTGCTTGAATTATACATTTTTCTCTGGACATTGCTATTTATAATCCCAGGCATAATTAAATACTATCAGTATAGAATGGTTCCTTACATTTTATCAGAAGATCCTGAGCTGCCTCTTGATGAGGCAATAGAAATTAGCAAGAGAATGACAGATGGTCAGAAGGGCGAGATTTTTGTTCTTGATCTATCATTTCTTGGATGGTATATGCTTGGGCTTCTATTCTTCGGAATAGGAAGCATATTTGTAAGGCCTTATCACGAAGCCACTATAGCTAAATTGTTTGAATACTATATAAGTAGTAGAGAGTATGAACCAGTCATGGACCACTAAGACACTAAAAAACCTGCCTTTTATTTAGAGGCAGGTTTTTTAATGATAACTAAGGGATCATTGATGAAATTTCTTTTCTTATGGTTGGAGTTATGATTCCATTACTTGTTTCTACTTTTTCAAGCATTATATTTATTACATCTGACATATGAGAATCAGGATATTTGTTTATTATTTCCTGCAGGATTTGTTTTGAATTATCTTTGTAGTTTCCGGTTTCCTGGTCAAAAACATCACCTGTCTGGGTCAGATACAACATGGAGTTCATATAGTTTTCATAAATTGCCAGAACTTCATCCTTAAACTCAGAATAGCTGTATGTTAGTCTAAAGGCCTCGATTTCAGTTATTCTATCTGCAAGAGACGACTTATCGATAAGCAGAAGCCCATTGTTTCTATGAGGCGAAGAGGTTTCTCTGGACATTATCTTTAGATACTTTCGGAATTCATTTGTGATATTTCCACCGAAGTCATCCACAAACCCACCATAGTCAATCTCGTAGTTATATTTACCATTTCCGGCCACAAGTAGATAACCAAGATCCAAGTTTCTAATCATCATTTCCTTAAGATCAGACTCAGATTGTAGAATCCGGTCTCTGCCAAGGTACTCCTCATCATTAAGTCGTTCCTGTGAAAGACCATATTTTTCAAAGAAAGAATCAAAGGAATAGTCCTTCATATACTTTGAAAACAGTGTAGCTACATCAAGACTTCGGTAGCTTTTATTTACCTTAAGTGAAAAGATGTGTTCCTTAAGGTTGTTTGTGACTTCCATTGCTGAATAATTATCAAGGTTTTCAATAAGGTAATCCCTGTAATCAGTATTTCCAGGATAAGGTTCATCAATTGTCATTACCGCGATTTGTGACTCCTCGGTCTCGGTCATAATGCCAAATTCCTGAGGAGCTTCCATCATCTGAGATTCTCTGGGAGTAGCAACTATCATGGAATCTTCTGATGCATTCTCTGATATGTCTATAAAATCAGCACTGTCCTTGCCATTCCACCTGTACCATAATTCTATTATGTCTGCATCAGAAGGGTTATCAGCAGTGGTTTCCGGGTCAATTGAACAGATGCTGAATTCAAGTATTCCATCTCCGTCAATGTCCATGATGCTGTTTGATGTCGTAACTGAGAAAAGGTTAACTTTTTTTGGGTTTAGTATGTTTTTAAGACTTCTTTCTTCAAGGATAAATCCGTATGTGACCCCGGCTTTGGAGCCAACCTGATTACTCAATAAGAGCCCTCTGACATTGTCGCTTATATTTCCAATTTTAAGAATATAATTTGTATTGTCGTAATTCATGTGGACCTTATCTGTCAAAACATATTCTGAAGAGTCATAGCTATAGACTAAAAGAGATCCCTGGTCATCAATGTTTGCAGGATTCCTTTTGATGTACATAGCTATTTCGGGTATCTCATCGCCAGTAAGGTCACCGATGGCGTAATGTCCCTCAGATATATCAACATCAGGATTAATTTGGAGCAAGTAGCTCTCTATTTTATTTCTAGTAAATTCTGATTCCAAGAGAGAATCGTCAAACGGAAAAAAGCTTTCAATAGAATCTTCAGCTGTCATAGTATTCATATCTTGGCTAGAACTTCCGCATCCTGACAGGATGATTCCAAATATAATTGTCAGAATCAGAAGAGAATATATTTTATTTTTCATAATTTGACTCCTTTCTCTTCATCATTATATAAAAAAAACTCTCTTAGTGTGTAACAATCAGGTTACAGAAATCCTGTAATTGACAGACTATTCAGGGATTGTTACTATAAAGGAACAAGAGTGGAGGAGGTAATATTATGCTGCTGAAGGAACTTAGGGAAAAGGTAGTTGAATACGGGAAAATGTTGATAGAAAGGAATCTTACAACAGGAACAGGCGGAAATATCAGTATATTTCACAGAGACTCTGGACTTATGGCAATCAGTCCTTCTGGTCTTGATTATATGGAAACAAGAGCCCAGGATATCGTTGTGATGAATCTTGATGGAGATGTAATTGACGGAGACAGGAAACCCTCTTCAGAATATGAACTTCACAGGGTATTCTATAAAGACAGAGAAGACATTTCGGCATTGGTACATACTCATTCCATATACGCAACCACAATAGCATGCATGAACTGGGATTTGCCACCTGTACACTACATGATTGCGGTTGCAGGGGATAATGTAAGGTGCGCTGAGTATGCAACTTTTGGTACAAAAGAACTTGCCCAAAATGCACTGGAAGGAATGCGGGACAGAAAGGCAGTTCTGTTGGCAAATCACGGAATGCTGGCTGGAGCCAGCACTGTTGAGAAGGCGTTCAGTATTGCTGAGGATATCGAATTTTGCTGTGAGCTGTATTACAGAACAAAGTCCATGGGCGAGCCGGTTTTGATTCAGCCAGATGAGATGGAGAGAATGAGGGAAAAGTTCAAGACTTATGGACAGAAATAGTTACAAAAAGGTTAAAATTTCAACAAAAATCAAAAATTATCACAACCTTATAGCAAAATGTGTTAAAATAAAGACGAATGTACTATGGTGATAAATTCCACTGTTAAAGTGGAATAAATCGTAAAAGATACATAAGAAAAGGAGAGATTTAAATGAAGAAAGTAATATTGGCTTTAGTTCTAGTTTTAGCCTTGTTCTCAACTAGTGTTGCATCAGCTGCTCCAGCGACGCCAGCCGGAGAGTACTGGGAAGATTTAAAGGTTATGTACGATGAATGGGTAGCGATGGAAGGCGAATCAGATATAAAAATTACACTTACAATGCCAGAAGAAGAACCAATGGTGTTTAATGTAAATCTGAAGTCAGCTGGAAATTTGGAAAACATGACAGCTTGGATGGAAATTGTTATTACAACTGAAGATCCAGAGCTTGAAATTCCAACAATTCATATGATTACTCAGGGATCAGACATGTACCTGAACACGGAAATTGTAAAGTTTATCGCTGAAAAGATGGAAATGGGCGATGCGGTTCAAATTGAAGAAGAATACGTTATGCTGGAAAGTGGAGAAGGAGTTCCACAGGTAGACAAGCAGTACCTTCTTGAAATTCTAGAGTTTGTTGAAGAAATGGAATTAGATTTTGAATTTGACATGACAAAAGAGGATGACACTTACACTCTAACAATCGATTCAGACCAGATGGTTGATTTATTCGGTGCTTATATGAAATTCACTTTGGAAAACTCAGCTGAATTGATGGAGCTTACAGGTCAGGAGATGGAAGTTGAGCTTACTGAAGAAGAAATAGAACAGGCACTGGCTATGTATGAGGAAATATTCGTTCCAATGCTTGAAACTGCAAGAGAAGCAATAAGGGGAAGCTACTATAAGCAAGTAACTACAATTACAGATGAAAGCTACGTAGAAGAGGGAGAATTCTATCTTACTTCTCCAGTTGGAGAGATGATCTTAACAATGGAGTCAACTTCAAATAGGTTGGATGACTACACAGTTGAGATTCCTGAATCAGTTAAAGTATATACACAAGAAGACCTGAACAATCTTATCATGGGGAGCATGGCATTTCCTGAAGAAGGAAGAAACCTTGCTGCGATGATTGATGTTGACGAGAACATGTATATGGTTATTACAGAAACAGAAGCAATGGAAGGTGAAGTGGAGATAACAATCTCAGATGAAGGATTGTCATATATGAGTGTTAAGGATGCCGTTGAAATATTCGGACTTGACATGGAGCCTTCAGAAGAATTGATGCATACAAGAGAGCTGGAAAACCACGGATTTGATATAGAGTGGAATCAGCAGCTTAGAATGATAGAAGTTTATGTGGAAATGCCAGAGGTACCAGTAGAAATGCCAGAGCTACCTAATGAGGTACTTATGGAAATTGAAGGATAATAGTGGGTATGAACCGTCTCTTGTGGAGGCGGTTTTTCTTTGACCAAATTTGGGCTTGTTTTATTCTTGAAATAGTAGTAAAATATACTTGAACATATGAACAGATATTCATATGAAAGGGGTATATGGAGATGAGTTCTGAGAAAAACATTGCAGTTTGTGACTGTACAGTAATACATGAAGAAACGGTGAATAAGGTAAGGGAAGGCATGCCTGAAGAAGGCGTATTGGAAAGATCCGCTGATTTTTTCAAGGTTGTTGGGGACAGAACCAGAATAAGGATTCTTCATGCTTTATTCCTCTCTGAGATGTGCGTTTGTGATATTGCTGTCCTATTGGATATGAACCAGTCCGCAATATCACATCAGCTAAGGGTTCTTAAACAGTCGGGGCTTGTAAAATACAGAAGGGAAGGGAAAATTGTGTTTTATTCCCTTGACGATGAGCATGTAATGAACATTTTGGACCAGGGATTGGTCCATGTAAGTCATAATTAAGATGGAGGCATAAGAATGAGTAAGCGAGAATTTTATTTGGAGGGCATGGACTGAGCTAATTGTGCTTCTAGGATAGAAGCAAGAATCAAGCAACTTCCGGAGGTTTCAGATGCCTCTTTGAACTTTATAAGCAAGACCCTAAGTGTGCACCAGGAAAGCGACTCTCATGAATTAGGGACACAGGTAAAAAAAATAGTCCTCTTCTTTGAACCACACGTCAAGGTTGTGGAAAAGGATGATTATCTTGCTGAAGATGATGAAGCCCGTGGACATGGAACTGATCATTTTCAACATGCAACGAAGGATATGAAAGGTGTAATTGCAGGAGCTGTTCTGTTTGCTGCAGCCTTGATACTACCAGTTGATGGATTGCCTAAACTCTTATTGTTTCTTCTGGCATACTTTCTGATAGGTGGAGAAGTAATCCTTAGAGCAGTGAGAAATCTTACAAGAGGTCAGGTTTTTGACGAGAATTTCCTGATGACGATAGCTACAGTCGGGGCATTTGCAATAGGTGAATACCCTGAAGGTGTTGCAGTAATGCTCTTCTACCAGATTGGGGAGTTCTTCCAGGATTATGCTGTAAACAAATCTAGAAAATCAATTGCAGACCTAATGGATATCAGACCTGATTATGCCAACTTGGCTCGGGGAGATGAGATTACAAAGGTAAATCCTCAAAAGGTTAAAAAGGGAGATGAAATTGTAATCCGTCCTGGCGAAAAAGTACCACTGGATGGTGTGATACTAGTAGGATCATCTTCAATGGACACCGCGGCTCTAACGGGAGAATCGATTCCCAGGGATGTTAAAGTGGGAGAATCAGTTTTAAGTGGATTTATTAACAAACAGGGGCTCCTGAGGGTAAAGGTGGAAAAGGAATTCAACGAATCGACAGTATCAAAAATTCTGGAACTCGTTGAAAATGCAGCATCAAAAAAGGCTCCAACGGAAAACTTTATAACCAAGTTTGCCAGGTATTATACACCGGTTGTGGTATTTTTTGCCCTCGGGCTTGCCATAATTCCACCGCTGGTAATAGAAGGAGCATTGTTTTCTGATTGGATTTACAGAGCATTGATCTTTCTTGTCGTATCTTGTCCTTGTGCTCTTGTGATATCGATTCCCCTTGGATTTTTTGGTGGAATTGGAGGTGCATCAAGACAGGGTATTCTAGTCAAGGGAGGAAATTATCTTGAGGCCTTAAACTCGGTTTCCACAGTGGTGTTTGACAAGACGGGAACCTTGACAGAAGGAAAGTTCCAGGTTGTTGATGTGATATCATCCGGAGAAATGTCTGGTGAGGAACTTCTTTATCTTGCGGCCTTAGGCGAAAGTCATTCTTCTCACCCAATTGCTCAGTCTGTAGTAAAGGCAAATAAAACCAAGCTGGATACGAGCCTTGTAAAAGAATACAAGGAGCTTGCTGGACTTGGGGTTATGGCTGAAATAGACGGGAAGAAGCTGCTGCTTGGAAATTCATCGCTGTTTAAGGACGAAGGGATAACGGTAAAAGCAGAGGACAATGGAAAAACCATTATTCATATTGCAGTCGATTTAGAGTACCAGGGATATATTCAAATTGCAGATAAAATAAAATCCAATGCAAAAGAATCAATCCAGAGACTTAAGCAACTTGGAGTACAAAATGTAGTAATGCTTACCGGTGACAGGGAACAGGTTGCACTGCAGGTGGCTGAAGATCTTGGAATAGACAAGGTATACTCAGAGCTGCTGCCACAGGATAAAGTTGCTGCAATTGAAGAGTTGACGGGTGGACTTCAAAAAAACAAGAAGCTGATTTTTGTTGGCGATGGGATAAATGATGCCCCTGTGCTTGCAAGGGCTGATATAGGGGTAGCAATGGGGGCTCTTGGCTCTGATGCCGCAATAGAGGCAGCTGACATTGTCCTCATGACAGATGAGCTTACAAAGCTTCCTGTGGCTCTTGACATAGCATCCTGGACGAAAAGAATCGTATGGCAGAATATCATTTTTGCTCTGGGGGTCAAAGGAATTGTATTGGTTATGGGAGCAGCAGGTATGGCAACCATGTGGGAAGCAGTATTTGCAGATGTCGGAGTGGCATTGATTGCAGTCCTTAATGCCATGAGAGTCATGAGATATAAAGTTTAAAAAGGCTCTTGACAAAGATTGACAAAGAGAATAATATAGACTGAAATACTAAAATTTAATAATTGTAACTTATCAAGAGAAGTGGAGGGAATGGCCCTGTGAAGCTTCGGCAACCTACGCATATGCGCAAGGTGCCAATTCCAACAGTGTACAAATGTGTACTGGAAGATAAGAAAAGGTATATACCGCTTCTTATTGAAGCGGTTTTATTTTTTTTGATTGACGAGTTGCAGTTAGGAGGAGGATGACATGAGAAATTATTCACTAGAAACACAATGCGTACAGGGAACCTACAAACCGGCTTCAGGACAACCGAGGGTATTGCCTATAGTCCAGAGTACAACATATCAGTACTATGATTCTGATGATATGGCAGACCTGTTTGATCTTAAGAGTGCCGAGCATATGTATTCCAGAATCAGCAATCCTACAGTAACCGAGTTTGAAAACAAGATGGCTCTTCTTGAAGGAGGCGTGGGAGCAGTTGCTGCTTCATCAGGTCAGGCTGCGACTACACTGGCAATACTGAACATCTGCAATGCAGGTGACCATATAATTGCTGCATCAACAATTTATGGAGGTACATTCAACCTTCTAGGGGTAACTCTTAAAAAGTTTGGAATTGAAGTAACCTTTGTCGACCCTGAAGCAACGCTTAAGGAGATAGCAGCGGCAGGTAGAGGCAGCACAAAGGCGGTATTTGGAGAGACAATTGGAAATCCGGGTCTTAATATTCTCGATTTTGAGAAGTTCGGCAAGGTTGCAAAAATCTTGGATGTTCCCTTTATAGTAGATAATACTTTGGCAACACCAGTTCTTTGCAAGCCCTTTGAGCATGGTGTGGACATAATAATCCACTCGGCAACAAAGTACACTGATGGGCATGCAACAAGTGTTGGAGGAATAGTCATCGATGGGGGAAGCTTCAACTGGGACAATGGAAAATTTCCAGAACTGGTGGAGCCTGATCCAAGCTACCATGGAATAAGCTATTCTAAGGATTTTGGTCCAGCTGCATATATAACTAAAGCAAGAGTTCAACTGTTAAGGGATTTTGGAATGACCTTAAGTCCGTTCAGTGCTTTTTTGTTCCACCTTGGATTGGAAACACTTCACTTAAGAATGGAGAGACACTGTGAGAATGCATTCAATCTGGCAAAGTTTCTAGAGAGCCATCCTGGAGTTCAGTGGGTTAATTATCCATTTCTTGAATCTCACAAAACATATGATACAGCAAGGAAATATCTTAAGGGAGGAAGTGGAATCCTGACCTTTGGAATAAAGGGAGGCGCACAGGCAGGCAAGGAACTAGTAAAGCATTTGGATTTGACAGCACTTGTAGTGCATCTGGGAGATCTGAGAACCAGCATACTTCATCCTGCAAGCACTACCCACAGACAGCTTACAGAAGAGCAGCAGATTAAGGCAGGTGTAAGTCCCGATTTGATAAGGGTTTCAGTTGGGATTGAGAATATAGAGGACATAATGGCTGATTTTGATCATGCCATAACTCAGGTAACTAAAAACATCTAAGGAAAGGAGGATGACATATGCCAGTTGTAATTCCGGGATCCCTCCCGGCTTATGATATATTGAAGAATGAAAAAATATTCGTAATGGAGGATGCCAGAGCCTATGGTCAGGATATACGACCACTTGAAGTTTGCATAGTCAACCTTATGCCAACCAAGATTGAGACTGAGACACAGCTTATCAGGATGCTAGCCAACACTCCACTCCAGATAAATATTCACCTGGTTCATATGAGATCACATGAATCAAGAAACACCAGGCAGGAACACCTCGATAACTTCTACCTAACATTTGAGGACATTAGAAACAGAAAATTCGATGGGATGATCATTACAGGAGCACCTGTTGAAAATCTGCCCTATGAGGAAGTAGATTACTGGGATGAGCTTGTTCAGTTGATGGAGTACTCAAAAAGGAATGTTTTTAGTACATTGCATATCTGCTGGGGAGCACAGGCAGCGCTATATCATCACTTTAGGCTTAAGAGAAGGTTTATGGACAAAAAGCTCTTTGGAGTGTTCAAACATAGTGTTACATCTGCAGGTGGAAGACTGATGAGGGGATTTGATGATTCGTTTTGTGCACCTCACTCAAGATTCACACAAATTGACAAGGAGGAGTTTGAAAAAGTTCCGGGAATGAGAATTCTTGCTGAATCTGAAGAAGCGGGGGTTCACATCTCCTCGATTTCAAACAGGAGACAGATCTTTGTACAGGGGCATGGAGAATACGACAGGGAAACCTTGAAGAAGGAATATGAAAGAGACCTAAAGAAAGGTATCAACGAGATTCCAGTTAACTATTTCAAAGAAGACAATCCGGATGGCAATATAGAAGTTAAGTGGAAAAGTCACTCTCAACTATTGTTTTCAAACTGGTTGAACTATTGTGTATACCAGGAAACTCCTTATATCATTGAAGAAATGGAGCCGTTAATTTACTAAAACAAAAAAAAGAAAATGGGGCTGTCGGGAAATAGCCCCTTTTGAAAAAACAGCACACTCTGAAGAGAGGGTGCTGTTTTTTTATCAAAAAA
>NZ_JBMEMN010000048.1:0-16406 GCF_049310905.1 Gudongella sp. DL1XJH-153 | reverse complement strand
AAAAGCCCAGAATCTTACGGGTTCTCTTCATTTTTTGTTTGTGAGGGTAAAATCGGTCATTTCCCGATTACCCCTTTTTACTTGTGACTAACAAGCATTTGATCTTTTATGTTCCAAAGCTCCTGTGACAGGTCCACAAAGTACTCGTGGGGTCTTTCAAATCTCTTAACCTCATCCCATAGATTTTCTATTTCGGATCTGCAGAAATCTCTTATTTGATGAACATCGGGACCTTGATAGACACACTTTCCTTTTTCAAACAGCTGAACAAGCAGTGGCCTTGTATAATAATCTCTAAGTGTCTTTCTCTTCCAGGTAAATAGTGGGTGGAAAATCTCGTACGAACCATCATCTGAGATTTTCTCATCGTGGAGAGTTATTACATCTGCAAGAGGTGTGTCTGTTTTTCTGTCATAGAATCTATAAATCTGTTTGAAGCCTGGTGTAGTAATTTTTTCTACATTATTGCTAATTTTTATCTTAGGGAGGATATCACCATCTTCTTCAACGGCGACAAGTTTGTATACCCCACCAAATATTGGCTCTGATTTAGCTGTAATAAGCCTTTCACCAACTCCAAAGTTATCAATCTGTGCACCCTGAGTAATAAGATCTTTGATTACAAATTCGTCAAGACTACTGGATGCCATTATTTTAACATCGGTATAACCAGCTTCATCCAGCATCTTTCTGGCTTCTTTTGAAAGATAGGCTATATCACCACTGTCAATCCTGATTCCCTTTGGCCTAAAGCCCCTGGGAAGGATTTCTTCATCAAATACTCTAATGGCATTTGGGATGCCGGTTTTCAATGTGTTATAGGTATCCACAAGAAGTGTGCAGCTTTGGGGATAGGTTCTCGCATAGGCTCTGAAAGATTCCAGTTCGTTGGGGAATATCTGCACCCAGCTATGGGCCATTGTTCCAAGAGCGGGGATTCCGAAATCCCTGTCCACAATGGTGCTGGAGGTTCCAATACAACCTCCAATATAAGCAGCTCGGGCTCCCTGAATTGCTCCATTATAGCCTTGAGCTCTTCTTGATCCAAACTCAATAACGTTTCTTCCATCTGCAGCCCTAACAATTCTGTTAGCCTTTGTAGCTATCAATGATTGATGGTTAATGGTTAATAGAATCATGGTTTCAACCAGCTGAGCCTGAACAACTGGTCCTCTTACAATTACCAAGGGCTCTCTTGGGAATATGGGTGTACCTTCAGGAATTGCCCAAACGTCACATACAAAATTGAAATCTCTAAGATAATCAAGGAAATTTTCGCTAAAAATCTCTTTACTTCTAAAAAACTCAAGATCTTCCTCATCAAAGCTCAAGGTCTTAAGATAGTCAATCAGCTGCTCAACACCTGCCATTATTGCATACCCTCCATCGTCAGGTATTGATCTGAAAAACATATCGAAATAAGCAATGGTATCCCTCATTCCATTTTCCAGATAGCCGTTTGCCATAGTGAACTCGTAGTAATCTGCCAACATGGTTAGATTCTTCTTATCGGTCCAATCAAATTTATTCATGGTTTCTCTCCCTTTTTTGTATATTATGTATATTATAGCAAGTTTTCAGTCCTCTTTGGGGATAATATGAAAAACTATATTATTATTCAAAAAAGATCAAAAAAAATCGAAAGGTTCATCCTTTTTCATGGGGATAAACCTTTCATTTTAAATAGGACTCTGAATAACTGCTCCAACATGAACTTATTGGTTCAATCACTTATTCTTAAACACTCCTTAATTTAAGCTACAGAGGATTAAACTCTAATCTTGCAACCTAATAAGTTATTTAGTTGTTACATTTCTTTAACCATTAAGGTTACTTTCTGCGGTTTATCGGGATACCACAAATCCCTGTTACAGGTACTTCTTTTACTACGTTTTTACCAACTACTCTACTACTTTTCTTTTACCATCATACTTGCATAAACTAACTTAACCTGGAATCTTACAACAGTAATACTTTAATAGGTGTAGCAACTTACATCTAAAATCTTCTACATCTTAAACTTGCTCTACATTACTATCTTTTCTTACTTTGCCAACTTCCTACAGCTTGTTTCATTTAGCTTCTACAACAGTAACTTCGAAATAGGTGTAGCTTGTGAATTCAGATTTTACCTGAATTCTTATCAATACTTTGCTTTGTTACTTGAATCTTTCCAGGTTCAATAAACTTTTACAACCTATTGATTGAATTTTTTGTTGGATGCAGTTATCAAAGTCCCATAAAACCATATAATAAATCTTGCTTCACGGAAGCAGTGAGTTAATATATGATTTGTAGTTATATTATACCCACATATATTTTTTTAAACATCAAATTAATAAAAAATTTTGCAAAAAAAAGCAGGTAAGATATAAAATGGCTAAACCTGCTAATTTATAAATAAAAATATTTTTAGGAGTTTATTTTGTCTTCGCCCTTCTTTGTAAGACTAAGCATTTTAAGTGGAATAGTATTACAACTGGATACAGAACATCCTGAACATTTTGTCTCACAAGTTGGTGAACCAAGATCCTCATCAAGATATCCCATTCTTACAAGGGTTCTGATCATGTCCTCCAGGACATTCTCAGATACACCTAGATTTTTTGAAATCTGTTGCTTTGAATAAACTTTTGCATCTTTGATTTCCTTCAATACTTCCTTAAGCATATAAAATCCTCCTTAAAAGCCCATCAAAGAACCAATCTGATAAACGATTACTGCAAGTACCCAAGCCAGTACAAATGGATAAATGACCATAAATGCTGCCCATTTATAAGAGTTGGTTTCTTTTTTGACTGTTGCAATGACAGCTGCACATGGGGTATATAGCAATGTCATAACAAGGAATGATACCGCTGACAGGGTAGTGAATGAACCTTGAATTGCAGCAACAAGTTCTGAGCCTTCACTAACTCCGGCATAAACCATTCCAAGTACTGCAACAACAGCTTCCTTGGCAGCTATACCAGCAAAAAGACTGACTGATGCCTGCCATGTTCCAAAGCCTGCAGGTGCAAATAAAGGAGCGATAAATGTACCAATCCTACCCAGGATGCTTTCCTGTGAATAAGGCTCAACGCCTACTGGAAGGACTGAAAGTACCCATAGAAGAGCCACTACTGCAAAGATGACAGTTCCTGCTCGTTTTATAAAATCCCATACTTTTTCCCACATATCCCTTACAACACTTGAAGGGGAAGGAAGTCTGTAGGGCGGAAGCTCCATTATAAAGTGTGAAGATTCTCCCTTGAAAAGTGTCTTGCTAAATATTTTAGCCATCAACAATGCCATTGCAATTCCCAGAGCGTAAATTAAAAACAATACCAGTCCGCCATTGTTGGGGAAAAATGCTGCTATAAATACCAGATAAATTGGCAACCTTGCTCCGCATGACATAAATGGGTTGATTAAAATTGCAATCATTCTATCCTTTTTGTTTTCCAATGTCCTTGTAGCCATAATTCCAGGTACGTTACATCCAAAACCCACTATCATTGATATAAAGGTTTTCCCATGAAGTCCTACTGCTCTCATGACTCCATCCATGATGTAGGCTGCTCTTGCCATGTATCCCGTATCTTCAAGTATTGCAAGGAAGAAGTACAAGACCATAATAAGTGGAACAAAGACAAGGACTGCACCTACACCGCCAATAAATCCTTCAATTACAAAAGACACCAACCAGTCAGGTGAGCCGAGGGATACAAGTAATCCCTCAACCACAACTCCAAAATATTCAATAGCTGTCTCAACATATCCGCCGAGAAAATCTGAGCCAATCACAAAAGTAAGCTGGAAGACAAGATACATTATCAGACCAAAAATTGGTAGTCCAAATAGTCTGCTGGTAAGAACCTTGTCAATTTTGTCAGTTGTAGTAACAATCTCCTCTGCAGGTTTCTCTACACATCTTTTTGTAATCCCGTTGACATAAGCATATCGTTTGTCCACTATATCTAACTCGTAATCTACATTATTTGATTTTAGTGTGTGTAGATGTTCTTTAACGGTATTCATTCCATCTACGATTGACATCATTTCAGGGTCACTTTCAAGAAGCTTAAGAGCCATCCAACCAGTAGGATAGGGAAGAGACTCTTCTTTAAGCAAATCTCTTAAATTTAAGATTTCATTATCTATTTCATTGCCATAAGTAAATACTATTTGCTTGGGTTTTTGAGAAATCACCTCAACTGTGCTTTCAATAAGTTCACCTATACCCTTTTTCCTGGCAGCAATTGTCGATATTACAGGGACCCCCAAAGCTTCAGAAAGAGCTTCGGTGGATATCTTTATTTTTTTTAACTCTGCTTCATCCATCATGTTTAATGCTACAATGACATTTGCACCCATTTCAAGGAGTTGGGTTGTAAGATAGAGATTCCTCTCAATATTAGTTGCATCTACGACATTTATTACTACATCGGGCTTTCCCTTCACAATAAAGTCCCTTGCCACAAGTTCATCTTCTGAATATGCACCAAGGCTATATGTACCAGGAAGGTCCACGACATTATAAACGGCTCCCTTATGCTTAAAGGAGCCTTCTTTTTTTTCTACAGTAACTCCCGGCCAATTACCAACATGCTGGTTTGATCCGGTAAGCACATTAAATAATGTGGTTTTCCCGCTGTTGGGATTACCCACCAATGCTATGGTCTGCATGAATTGTGTCCTCCTCGTTGAAATTGATTATCAACTAAAAACAAAAAAATTACTCCTTCTCCACTTCAATATGTGAAGCAAGGCCTCTACCAATTGCAAGCTTGTGACCTGACATAGAGATTATTATCGGTCCAAAATCATTCTTAACCATTTTCAACTCAGCTCCACTGTTAAGACCTAATTCATAAAGTCTTTTTCTGGCATGACCTCCGCCAACTACTTGTTTTATTCTGCACTTGTCATTCTTCTTAATTCCTGAAAGTACCATAGTGCAATTCAACACCTTTCTATGTAAATTACTGGAATGTCTTGATAACTATTATCATTTGTATCTCATATATAGAATATTACATTTCCTACAAGAATGCAAGGTTTTTTTGATGATAATACAAAAATGGATTATATGGCATGGAATCCCTATTATAGAGTGTTGACAAGTCAGTCCGGGGATGTTATTATTGAAGTATACACAGACCCCCGGGGAGGGGGTAAAGAAAGGATGATACCATGGCTAACAAAAGGCTAACTGTTGATGTTGTCGGAATGACATGCGCAGCCTGCTCAGCCAGGATAGAGAAGTCCCTGTCCAAGGTTGAAGGTGTTGCTCAGGCAAATGTCAACCTATCCACAAACAAGGCAACAGTAAGATATGATGAAGAAAAAGTTCACAAGAATGATATAGTCAATACAATAAAGAAGACAGGCTATGACGTACCTCCAGAGAAGAGAACTCTTCTTGTTGAAGGTATGACCTGAAGCTCCTGTTCAGCCAGGGTGGAGAAAGCCCTAAACAAACTGGAAGGAGTAACATCAGCTAATGTAAACATATCCACAAACAAGGCGGTGGTGGAATTTCCATCAGGCCTATTTGAAGATTCCCAGTTTATTGAAGCAATAAGGAGTGCGGGATACAAGGCTGAAGTTGAAAAGGAAGCATCTTCAGACAAGGAAAAGGAACGTCGGGAAAAGGAAATAAAGTCACTTAAGAGATCATTTATAATATCAGCGATATTGACATTGCCATTGTTCATTGCAATGTTTTATCACATGGCAGGAGAGATGAACATCCTTACCAATGGATATTTCCAATGGGCACTTGCAACACCCGTACAGTTTATAATAGGTTATAGATTTTACAGCGGTGCTTACAAGTCACTAAGAGGTGGGGGAGCCAACATGGATGTTCTGATTGCAATGGGAACATCGGCAGCGTACTTCTACAGTGTCTATAATGTTTTTACAGGTGTACACGAATACTATTTCGAAGCAGCTGCAGTAATAATCACCCTGATACTTCTTGGCAAAACCTTTGAAGCAGTAGCCAAAGGAAAGACATCGGAAGCCATCAAGAAATTGATGGGCCTACAGCCAAAGACTGCAAGGATTTTCAAGGATGGCGAAGAAGTGGAAGTTGCAATTGAGAATCTTCAGGTGGGAGATATAATTATTGTAAAGCCCGGCGAAAAGGTGCCGGTCGATGGTGTAATCGTCCAGGGAAGCTCATCTCTTGATGAATCCATGATAACCGGTGAAAGCATGCCGGTTGATAAAGGGGAAGGAGATCAGGTAGTTGGTGCTACCATAAACAAATTTGGATCCTTCAGATTTGAAGCGAGAAAAATCGGCAAGGACACCGTTCTATCTCAAATCATAAAGCTGGTTGAAGATGCCCAGGGTTCTAAAGCTCCTGTTCAGAGACTGGCAGATAAGATATCCGGGATATTTGTACCTGTTGTTATAGTAATTGCATTGATTACATTCCTTGCATTCAATTTTATTGATAGTTTCAATACAGGTCTTATCAATGCTGTGGCAATACTTGTAATCGCATGTCCCTGTGCTCTTGGCCTAGCTACACCAACAGCCATTATGGTCGGTACAGGCAAGGGCGCAGAAAATGGAATCCTGATCAAGTCAGGAGAACATCTTGAAAGTGCCCATAAGATGGATGCAATAATATTTGACAAAACCGGTACCATAACAAAAGGAAAGCCGGATGTAACTGACATAGTTGTATTTGAAGGATCACAGGAAGAAATCCTAAGAACAGCTGCATCAGTTGAAAAGACTTCAGAGCATCCACTGGGAGAGGCCATAGTGAGGAGAGCCGAGGAAGATGGATTAAAGCTTAAGGAAGCGGAAAGCTTCTCAGCAGTTCCCGGAAAAGGTCTTCAGGCCAAGTTTGAAAAAAAGGAAGTATTAATAGGAAACAGGAAGCTTATGATTGAGAACAATGTAGATGTTTCAAGCAAGGAAGAAGAAATCAAAAAGCTTGAAATGGAAGGCAAGACTGCCATGCTTGTAGCTGTGGACAAGAAGTTTTCAGGAATAATCGCAGTGGCAGATGGGATCAAGGAGACTTCACAGGCAGCCATTAGGGAGCTTCAGAACATGGGACTGCAGGTTTATATGATTACCGGTGACAACGAAAGGACTGCAAAGGCCATAGCCTCTCAGGTAGGTATAAAAAATGTATTGGCAGATGTACTTCCCGAGGACAAGGCAAGTGAGGTTGAAAAGCTGAAATCACAGGGTATTCATGTTGGAATGGTAGGAGACGGTATAAACGACGCTCCTGCATTGGCAGCAGCTGATGTTGGATTTGCAATAGGTACAGGTACAGATGTAGCAATGGAGGCAGCAGACATAACACTTATGAGAGGAGACCTTGAAGGCGTTGTTACAGCCATAAGGTTGAGCCACAGAACAATGAGGACAATAAAGCAGAACCTGTTCTGGGCATTCTTCTACAATACACTTGGTATTCCATTTGCAGCGCTTGGATTTCTGAATCCAATGGTTGCAGGTGCGGCGATGGCATTTAGTTCAGTATCAGTTGTTTCAAACTCGTTAAGGTTAAGAAATTTTAAATAAACAGGAGGAGACTATAATGAAAAAAATGATGATGGTGGAAGGTATGACTTGTGGACATTGTGAGATGGCAGTAAAGAAGTCACTTTCAGGAGTTGACGGAGTTCAGGATGTAGTTGTGGACCTTTCAACTGGCAAAGTTGAGGTAGAGGGAGATAATCTACAGGACAATCTTCTTATAGAGGCTGTTGATGATGCAGGCTATGAAGTCAAAGAAATAGAATAGGAGATGACGAATGTGAACCAGGGGAAGGAAACTTCACTAAAAAAGCTTAAGACAGCAAGAGGCCAGGTGGACGGAATTATCAGAATGATAGAAGAGGATAGGTATTGTGTGGATATCTCAACACAAATCCTTTCCATTATCGGTCTATTGAAGAAGGCAAATATTGACGTGCTGAATGGTCACATCAGAACCTGCGTGGCAGATGCCATTCTTGAAGGTGAGGATCAGGGAGAAGAGAAAATAAATGAGATAATAACAATTATAGACAAGTATATCAAATAAGGACGACCCTGCCGGGTATCATTAATACGGCAGGGTTGATTTTTTTCTAAAGCAGGGTATATTAGTATTGAAATTCTTACATAAATTTAATATAATATAATCAACAAAGGTCAAAGAAGGTCAGATGGATAGAGACCAGTTGGGATGGAGATGATTTTATGGAATATAAAGATTATTATAAGATTCTGGAAGTGGACAAGTCTGCAAGCCAGGATGAAATAAAAAAATCATATAGGAAGCTTGCAAAGAAGTATCACCCGGATTTACATCCAAATGATGATATAGCACAGGAAAAGTTCAAGGAAGTCAACGAAGCATACGAGGTCCTCGGTGATGAAAATAAGAGAAAGCAATTCGACCAAATTGGACAGTACGGTTTTTCAAATGGTCAGCAATTCGATCCTTCTCAATTTGGTTTTGGAAATTTTGGTGGCGGAACCCAGTATACCTATACATCTGATGATGGTACGGACTTCTCTGATTTCTTCAATCTGATATTTGGAGGAGCAGGTGGAAGGGGAGGCTTTGACATGGGAGACATGTTCGGTGCAAGATCAAGCGCAGGGTCTCGAAGAGCTCCCAGACAATCCTATGAATCAGAACTCACCATTTCAATTGAAGAAGCATACAATGGAGTTTCCAGGGAAGTGTCCCTTAATATGGGAGGAGTCACCAAGAAGATGACTGTAAAGGTACCAAAGGGAATCACCTCTGGAAAGAAAATCAAGGTCAAGGGTGACAAATGGGGAATTGATGGAGATATCCTGTTTAAGATAAACATCAAAGAATCCAAGGATATGAGGCTTGAAGGACTGGATATTATTAAGAGAGTCCCAGTTCTTCCTTGGGAAGCAGCTCTGGGAGAAAAAGTAGTGGTCCAGACCCTAAGCGGCAAAATCAAGGTAGACATTCCAGAGGGATTAACAAGTGGTACAAGAATGAGACTTCCCGGAAAAGGCTTTGTGGATTTAAAGAAGAACAAGGGGGATCTCTACATTGAACTTCTGATTGTAAATCCACCAGAATTAAGTGAGAAAGAGAAAAAATTATACAAGAAACTTAAAGAAGAAGTTAAATACAATCCAAGAAAAGAGTAACAGGAGGAATAGGGATGGATTTAAACAAATTCACTCAAAAAAGTATAGAGGCAGTACAGGAATCCCAGAACATAGCGATGGAACTGGGAAATCCTGAGCTATCAGAAATTCATATGCACGCAGCCCTTTTAAGAAGTAATGAGGGGCTTATACCCAGAGTTCTTTCAATTATGGGGATAGATTCCTTAGAAATAAGAAAAGCTGTGGATAAAAAACTGGAAAAGCTTCCAAAACAGACGGGAGGGAGTATCTATCCAGGAAGGTCATATTCAAAACTGCTAGTTGATGCTGAAGAGGAAACAAAGAAATTCAAGGACGAGTATGTTGGTGTTGAACACCTTTATCTTGCTCTTTTATCCTCAAAGGGAACCCATTCAGGAGACATATTTAAGGAATATGGAATTACAAGAGAGGAATTTCTTCAATCCCTTATGAAAGTCAGAGGAAGTCAAACAATAACATCAGACAATCCCGAGGAGACTTACGAAGCTCTTGAAAGATTCGGTAGGGACCTGGTCCAGGAAGCAAGAAAGGGAAAGATGGATCCGGTAATTGGAAGAGATTCTGAAGTAAGAAATGTGATAAGGATTCTTTCCAGAAGAACTAAAAACAACCCAGTTCTAATTGGCGACCCTGGGGTTGGAAAGACGGCCATAGTCGAAGGGCTGGCCCAAAGAATTGTAAACGGTGACGTCCCGGAAGGACTTAAGGATAAAACAATATTTGCACTGGATATGGGAGCACTTGTAGCGGGAGCAAAATACCGAGGTGAGTTTGAGGAAAGACTTAAAGCTGTACTTTCTGAAATTCAAAAATCAGAAGGGAGAATCTTGCTCTTTATAGATGAACTTCACAATATTGTTGGAGCAGGAAAGGCCGAAGGCTCAATGGATGCAGGAAATCTATTGAAGCCAATGCTTGCAAGAGGAGAACTTCATACAATCGGAGCTACAACCCTCGATGAGTATAGAAAATATATTGAGAAGGATGCCGCCCTTGAAAGAAGATTCCAGAAAGTCCTTGTAAATGAACCTACAGTTGAGGATACCATATCAATACTCCGAGGACTGAAGGAAAAATATGAGATACACCATGGAATAAGAATTTCCGATGGTTCAGTAATTGCAGCAGCAACGCTTTCAGACAGATATATTTCTGATAGATTCCTGCCGGATAAGGCAATAGATCTTATGGATGAAGCTTCAGCCATGATTAGGACAGAAATAGACTCGATGCCAGTGGAGATAGATCAAGTGAGAAGAAGAGTTTTGCAGCTGGAGATAGAAAGAGAAGCCTTAAAAAAAGAGACTGACGAAGGCTCCAAAATGAGACTTGAGAAGCTTGAAAAAGAACTTGCAGAGCTTAAGGAAGAGTTCGATCTTCTAAAGGCACAGTGGGAAGAAGAAAAAAAGGAAATATCTGCTGAGAAGGATATTAAAGAGGAGATAGACAAGGTTAAAAGAGAAATAGAAGAGGCAGAGAGGAATTATGACCTTGAGAAACTTTCGCAACTTAAGTATGGAACACTTGTTGATTTGGAAAAAAGACTAAAAGAAGCACAGGACAAGGAACGTGTTGAGGGAAGGCTATTAAAGGAAGAAGTGACTGAAGAGGAAATCGCGGAAGTAGTTGCCAAGTGGACAGGAATTCCAACTACAAAGCTTCTGGCAACAGAAAGAGAAAAATTGCTGGGTCTCCCTGAAATACTCCACAGAAGGGTTATCGGGCAGGATGAGGCAGTTGATTCTGTTGTGGATGCAGTTCTTCGTGCGAGAGCAGGTCTCAAGGATATAAACAGGCCAGTAGGTAGCTTTGTATTTCTCGGACCAACTGGTGTAGGAAAAACAGAGCTTTCCAAGGCTCTAACTGAAACATTGTTTGATGATGAGAAGAATATAATCAGAATTGATATGAGTGAATATATGGAGAAGCATTCCGTATCTAGGCTTGTGGGAGCTCCGCCAGGATACGTAGGATACGATGAAGGAGGTCAGCTGACAGAGGCTGTAAGAAGAAAACCATACTCAGTGATTCTCTTTGATGAGATAGAAAAGGCTCACCCGGATGTATTCAATATTTTGCTTCAAGTACTTGATGATGGAAGGCTTACTGACAATCAGGGTAGAACGGTTGATTTTAAAAACACTGTTATTATCATGACATCTAATATTGGATCAGAGTATTTGCTTGAAGGGTTGGGTGAGGATGGAACCATTGAAGACTCTACAAGGGACAGAGTTATGAGCCAGATGAGAATGACCTTTAGACCTGAGTTTTTAAACCGTATTGACGAGGTAGTCCTCTTTAAGCCTCTTCAAAGAAAAGAGATATTCAAGATCATTGATCTTCAGATTTCTGAAATCGAAAAGAGACTTAAGGATAGAAATATCAACATTAGTGTAACGGAAGCAGCAAAAGAGAATATACTTGCAAGATCTTACTCTATCCAATACGGAGCAAGGCCTGTTAAAAGGTTCCTTCAAAAGGAAATAGAGACTAGAATTTCAAGACAGATTATCAAGGGGACCTTAAAGGATGGAGATAGTATCCTCATCGATTCAGAAAACGGAGAATTGCTGATAGGATGACTTGATTAGAATCTCCAGCTTGCAGAAGTAAGCCGGAACTTTTTGATATTTCACTATGGAGTAAAACAATAAGCAAGAAAGGTGTATCCAACATGTGAATACACCTTTCTTGCTTATTGTGTTGTTTGATCTATATAAAATCATGCAATGTAGGGGGCTAATTTTTGTTTTCTCAAATTGATTGTTTCAATCTCTTCGTGCACATCAAGCCAGCTGGTAACTCTTGTAATTCCTGGTATAAGAGGCTTTCTGTTGTAGCTGCAGTCCATAAGCAGCACTTGGAAACCTGACAGTGCCAGTTCAACTGCGTTTTCGTATCTGTCCTCAACAAATACATCGCAATCCAGCTCTTTTGCCTTATCTACCTTGTAATGGGAACCTAGCATATGAAGATCCATTTCTGGGAAACCATGATTTCTGAGCCACTGGACTGTAATGTCTCTAGTGACTGTTTCCCTTGCTGTGACATAGGATATATCATGTTGCATAAAAAGTTTCCACAGTACAAGATCTGCATACTTCCTGGGTCTTGCTTCGCCATGGAGCTCCTTCCAGTGAAGTCTGTAAAACTCCTGATAGGCTTCTCTCGACACATTCAATACATGGTGGATATCATATTCCTTTACTTGATATGGCTTGACGCTGGCATCAAAGTATCTGTTGGCTGCATTGAGCCAGTAATATGCTTCTGTAATTGTTCCATCAATATCGATACATAAATTCAAACTCATTTTTTTCATCCCTCCTTGTTTTATATCTAAAGTATAAGCCATTAATGTGAACACAGAATCAAGAAAAGGATAAGATTATGTTAAACATATAGATTATTTTGCACAAAAAAACAACTCTGGAATCTCCAGAGTTGTTTTTGTTATGTAGCCGTGCACCCAGCTTTGTCAATCTTGCTCCGAGCGTTACCCGAACAGTTAACTCGGGCCAGGCTGACCCACGGCACACGAAAAATTTCACTTATCGCTGCTTCCTTCCGGACCTGACGAGGTTCATGAGTTTCCGTTGCGTGGGACCCAACCGTCGACGCCACTTTTCCGAGGCAGACCTCACAGCAAAGATGCCTAAGCTGGGAATTCAACCCTGCTATAGCGGGTTGCAGGTAACAGGGCACCGCTACCTCCCCATCTAGCACGGCAAAATGTTCCAATGGCGGAGAGAGAGGGATTCGAACCCTCGAGACGAGTAAACGCCTACACGATTTCCAGTCGTGCGCCTTCGACCAGACTCAGCCATCTCTCCTTGTTATCCACAGAAGTATATTATAGACCATTTTCGAGTCAATGTCAACCAACAGGAGGTTTAGATTCAACACTTCAGGGTAGAATTAGAAGAAGAGAATACAAGGAGAGTGAATACTATGAAGAAAAAACTATCAATTGAATATTGCACTTCCTGAGGATATTTAGATAGAGCAGTTGCTCTGGCAGAGAATATTCTTAACCAAAACAAGAACAAGGTTTCTGAGCTCGTAATCATTCCGTCACAAGGTGGAGTGTTTGAGATTAAGGTGAATGATAAGTTGCTATTTTCCAAAGCTGAGCTAGGAAGATTTCCAGAAGAAGGAGAAGCTGAAAATCTTGTTAAGGAAGCCATTTAATGAGGGTCCCTCCGGGCCCTTTTGTTTTGTTAATTTAAAGGTCGAGAATGCTGGTATAATTCAGCGAAAACATATCGAAATCAAATTATGTAAAAGTATCATAAACTGAATCAATTCATAAAAAACGACAAAAATTTTCGCTTCGTTGAAACGCTTTTGAATGTTTTTTGCATTATAGCAAAAAACTACAATGAAATCATGTTATAATAATAGATATTATACAGATAGGGTGATTCCATGTATCAGGCATTATACAGACAATACAGACCTAGGACATTCGATGAAATTTTAGGTCAAACTCATATAACCAAGATATTAAAGAACCAGATAAAAAAAGATAATATTGGTCATGCATATCTGTTCTCAGGCACAAGGGGAACCGGTAAGACTTCTGCTGCAAAGGTTTTTTCCAGAGCAGTAAACTGTCTCAATCCACAAGATGGGAACCCATGCAATGAATGTGCGATTTGCAAGGGAATTCTCGATGAGAGCCTGATGGATGTCATTGAGATGGATGCTGCTAGCAATAGGAAAATAGAGGATATAAGAGAGTTGAAGGAAAAGGTGATTTATCCTCCTTCAAAGGCTAGATTCAAGGTCTACATAATAGACGAGGTTCATATGCTTACAAATGAAGCATTCAATGCTCTTCTAAAGACACTTGAAGAGCCTCCAAAGCATCTATTGTTCCTTCTTGCCACAACAGAACCGGAGCGTCTTCCTCAGACCATACTATCAAGATGTCAACGTTTTGATTTCAAGCGGCTGTCATCTGACGACATGATATATGGAATGAAAAATATAACAGACAAGCTGGGGATAGAAGTTGAGGATAAAGTGCTTCAACTTATAGCAAAGAATTCTGACGGAGCGATGAGAGATGCATTAAGTCTTCTGGATCAATGCATAGCATTTGAGGGTGATTCAGTATCATATGACGATGCAATAAATATACTGGGTATAGCAAATGTTGACCTGGTCTTTGAGTTGGTGGATTCCATAAAATCAGAGAGCACAGAAAAAGCTCTTCGAATGGTGGATCACATGATCCAGGAAGGAAAGGATATTTCACAATTTCTAAAGGACATGATACATCATTACAGAAATCTTATGATTTCAAAGACATCAAAAAATCCTGAAACTCTTATTGAGTGGGGTGAGGTTGGTCAGTATAAAGATCAGTCTGATGAGATGGAACTACATTATCTTATGTCCAGCCTTGAGGTTCTGACATCTTCAGAAACATCAATGAAGTGGTCAATGCAACCTAGGATTATTCTTGAAATGGCAGTAATAAGACTAGTTAACCTTAAAAATGAATTATCTCTGGAGGAACGGGTAAAAAGACTTGAGGAAGGAATATCAGCAGCACCGATTAAAAAAGAAGTTGCTGCTACAGCAAAACCAAATCCGAAACCACTAGAGAAAAAGCCTGAACCTAAGATTGAAAAGCCTTTAGAACAAAAGAGCTCGGAAGACAACAAAAAACCGGTCCCTGAAAAGGATCAATCATCGGAGCCAAAAGGTTATTTAACCCTTGAAGGGGTAAGAAATTCATGGGCAAAGGTCATGCAGATTATAAAGTCCAGAAAAATAAACATATATGCCCTTGTAATGGAGGGAGAAGTTTCACAACTTCAGGGAAACAGAATAACACTATCATACAAGGATGGATTTGAATTTCACAAGGATGCAGTAAACTCAAATCAGAACAAGGAATTTCTGGAAGAAATTCTTACAGAATTTTTTGGACAGAAAATAGAACTTCTTGTTATAATGAAGGGGTGCGAAATGCCTATTTCCGGAAGTGGGAAGCAGGAAGGTGAAAAGTCTGCCAAGGATGAGACAGTAAATAAGGTCCTGGATTTCTTTGGCGAAGATATTGTTGAGATAAAATAAGGAGGAGATTTAAGATGGCAAAAGGCGGATACCCTGGAATGGGTGGAAATATGAATAATATGATGAAGCAAATGCAGAAAATGCAAAAGAAAATGGAAGAGGTTCAGGCGCAGGTTGATGCAACTGAATTGGAAGCTACATCAGGTGGAGGAGCAGTCAAGGTAGTTGTAAACGGGAAAAGAGAAGTCCTTGATATTAGTATAGATCAATCAGTTGTAGACCCTGAGGATGTTGAAATGCTTCAGGACCTTGTTATGGCTGCTGTTAATGAAGCTTTGAGAAAGGCAGAAGAGTTTTCCAGCAAAGAGATGAGCAAGGTAACTGGAGGATTGAACATTCCGGGAATGTAGTACAATTGGAGGATAAAAGATGGATTATTATGCATTGCCAATCGCAAATTTAGTGGACCAGTTCTCTAAGCTTCCGGGAATTGGACGAAAGACTGCCCAGAGATTGGCATTTTATGTGCTGGAGATGGACCAACAGGAGGCAGAGAGACTTTCGGCAGCCATATTGGAGGCCAAGGAAAAAATCGGTTTCTGCCAGGTCTGTGGAAATCTCACAGATAAGCCAATTTGTAATATCTGTAGCAGCCATAACAGGGATAAATCAGTTATATGTGCTGTTCAAGGTCCAAGGGATATAGTAGCCATGGAAAGAAGCAAGGAGTACAAGGGTTTGTACCATGTACTTCACGGGACTATTTCTCCCATGGAGAATATCGGACCTCAGGATATAAGAATCAAGGAGCTGCTGCAAAGACTGGGCGATGAAGAGGTAAAAGAAGTGGTTATCGCTACAAATCCCACAGTTGAGGGAGAAGCTACAGCTATGTACATTTCAAAGCTTATTAAGCCACTTGGAGTCAAGGTGACTAGAATAGCACATGGAATCCCAGTTGGAGGAGATCTTGAATACTTCGATGAGGTGACCCTGGCCCGAGCAATGGACAATAGAAGGGAAATGTAGAGTAAAAAATTGTTGGTGTCCCTATCTAATAATCCTCTTCCGCCAATCTAAATGTTCTTCCGCCAGCGGAAATGTTCTTCCAAAACTATCAGGAGTAAGCGCATAAACAGCGCCTACTCCTTTTTCAGTGCGCCCGGCATGGGTGCAATCTAACGGGTGAAAGTCCCCAGTGCGGGTTGATAGTGCCAAGCACATAG
>NZ_JBMEMN010000047.1:0-16438 GCF_049310905.1 Gudongella sp. DL1XJH-153 | reverse complement strand
AGCGCCGTATACGGAACCGTACGTACGGTGCTGTGAGAGGTCGGTAGATGAAATAATCATCTACCTCCTACTCGATTTATTTCTATACAGCTTGTTCAACCTCAACCAGTTCTTGGTTGTAGACATACATATTGATCTCTCCAATTCCCACAGCAATAGTGACTGCAAGAATTCCTGGGTAGATTCGTAAATCCGATTCAGTACTGAGAGATGCAACTCGGTTCTCATCAAACCAAAAATATTCACAGACAAGGGACTCTCTTTCTGGAATTATTGGTTTGCAGTTATGACAAAACCGTTACAATTCTTCAAATATTCAGAATTTAGTTTATTGCACATTTAAATTACGGTATAATGGCACTATATGGAAATAGTTCAATGAAGTGAAAATTCTATCTTGGTGACTGTAAAGAGGAAACTACATAAAGGAGAATAAAAGCATATGACTGAATTCGTTGATTTAAGCTATATCATAGAAGCAGGAATAAGTACATACCCTGGTGATGATGATTTGAAGCTATACCAAACCAGATTCCTTGATAAGGATAAATACAATGATACTTGGCTGGAAACAGGAATGCATGTTGGGACTCATATTGATGTTGCCAGCCACATTATGGAAAGCGATGTTGTAATAAGCGACTACCCTGCCGATAAATTTATCGGGAAAGGTTGTTTGCTGGATGTAAGGAATCAAGATCTTATTGGTATGAAGGACGAGTACATGGACATAGTAGAAGAAAACAGCATAGTCCTTATTTACACTGGATTTGAGACTAAATTTGGCAGTGACGGGTACTTTAAGGATCATCCAGTGGTTGAGGAAGAATTAGCTGATTTCTTTATTGAGAAAAAGATAAAAATGGTTGGAATGGATCTGCCATCACCGGATCAATATCCATTCAATATTCATAAGAAGCTTCTGGGTAATGATATTCTTATTATTGAAAACCTTAGAAATCTTGGAAATCTAGTGAACATAGATAATTTTGAGGTTATTGCCTTGCCATTGAAAATAAAGTCCGAGGCATCTCTTGCCAGGGTTGTAGCCAGGGTTTGAAAAAAGTAACAAAGCAAAAAGGTAAAAATATTAAGAACAATGGAATTAAGTATGATTTGTAGTACATACGAATAATCTGCAAAGGACGGATGAAATGACATATGATAAGATAAAAAGAATTTTTAAATACATATTATTGGCGGCAGCTGTTTTCCTGGCTGCCTTTTTCCTCTGGCCTAGAAATGATTTTGATGAGTCCCTTTTAAACACTGATAATATATATGGACATATCAGTGAGCTGTCATCAGAGGAGTACCAGGGAAGACTGTCTGGTTCTGAAGGTGACAAGAAAGCGCTCCTATACATAGAGAACTATTTCAAGGAAATTGGTGTTGAACCAGCTGGTGTAAACGATACATATTTTCAACCCTTTACAACAATTATTCCAGATATTGATACTGATCCTACATTCACAATAAGCTCTGAAGACGGCAACCTTATAAAAGAACTTATTATGTATAAGGATTATAATATGCTGACTTCCATGAATGGGGGAAGCGTTGATTTTTCTGGGGATTTAATTTTTGTAGGCAATGACCTGTTAAGGATTGAACCTGAGTATATTAAGGACAGAGTCGTAGTAATCGAAGCAAACAGACTCACTCCCAAGCACGTGAACTACGTTTTACAATCAGGTGGAAAAGGTGTTATCTGTACTGCTAATGTCAGTTTTTACAATCCGAATCAAAACTATGAGTTTGAAAAGTCTATAAGTATTTCTGGGAAAACAGGAGAGTCCATATTAGTTGGATACATATCCAATCAAGTACATCGAGAGATTCTAAAACTTATGGATGAGAGTGATATTGGAGAAGAAGTGGAATCCTTCAAGATTCTTGGCGGAGTCCATATCAATGTGGATATCGGCTTTCCAATTGTTGAGACTGCTAATATTTTAGGAAAGATCGAGGGTGAATCTTCTGATGGCAACATATTGTTGGTTACAACAAATATTGATGGAGTTGGAGCTGGAACAGATGGGAAATACTTTCCTGGTGTTCTAAACCACACTTCTGGAATTGCTACAATGCTTGAGGTAGCAAGGGTCATAGCTTCTCAAGACAGCTTACCCCAGGAAACAATTGTATTTGCCGGGTGGAATGGTCAATATCAACAACTTTCGGGATCAAGCCATTACATCGATAATCCAGTATATCCTTTGCAGAGAACCAGGGTAATACACATGGAGGGGATAGGCAAGGAAACCTTGGAGGGTTTGAAGGTATCTTCTGGTTTGATGAAGGGTACAATTCTAAGGGATAGGATTGTTAATTATGGATTGGATTCGGAAATGAAGGTTGTTGAAGGATTGCCTGGTTATAGCGCAATAAATCAATTCATTGATATGAATGTACCTGCTGTAGTGCTAACTGATAGTAATAATATTGCAAATACTTATGAAGATACCATTGAAAATATTGACAGAGAGCATCTTGAAAATTCAGCAAAGGTGTTTCTAAACTACATAAAAAGAGATGTTTACAAGGATAGAGGATTTGATTATTTAAGTGTAGTCGAAAGAGTATTAATAGGGATTACAATTTTTGGGACATTAATAAGCTATTTTATTGTGAAGACCTACCATGCATATCCCAACAAGAAAATCATGGGATACTCAGTAGAAAACATATATTTCTCTACACCAAACATCCTATTAAGAAAAGTCTTTTCAGCCTTAATATCTGGTTTTTTTGCAGTTTTTATGTTGACCATCCTTGCTAGTATTGACCCAGGATCAAATATTAAGATGATTAATAATGATATCTCAACTAATATTTCAGGATATCTTACAGTAAAAAGAAGTGTACTATATTTAAGAACACTGCTAAGTCCAAGTGACTATAACATGTATATCACAGGCAACCTCCTAGAGACCATATATGATTCAAGCAAGCTCAGCGTAATGCTGATTTCTTCATCCTTGGCTTTCTCAACCATTGTTGGAATTCTAAGGGGGATGTATGAAGGATACAGGTCAAGAAAAGCAAAGCTTGGTTCACTTGGGACTCTGGTCTTTTTCTCCATTCCAGATGTATTAATCGTATTACTAACACTTTTGGGGTACACATTTGTAGCAGTAAACTTTCCTGCAGTGAGGGATTTAACATACTTAAAGGGCTTTGTTTTACCATTGTTGACATTGTCAATCATACCTACAATCTATATTTCCAGAATAACCTTTATCACAGTTCAGGAGGAACTGGGGAAGGACTATATAAGAAACGCAATTGCAAAGGGTTTTTCAAGGAAAAAGACCATATTCTATGAGCTTATTCCGGCTATAGTATTTAAGATAGTAGATACTTTGCCAGCCATAATGACAATGCTTTTAACAAATATGATTATTGTAGAATGGCTCTTTAATTATCGTGGCATCCTGTACTACCTGCTATATTTCTATAACAGGCAAGATGTTTACAGGTTTGTTCCCCTTGCCATGACACTTGGATTTATGTACATTGTCTTCACCTGGGGAGTTCAATTTTTAGCGAGGCTTATTAATCCCTTAAAAAACAAGGGGGCAAAACAATGAAAAAGACAAATATACCATTAATACTTGGAAGCATAATTCTTCTATTAATACTCTTTATAATGATATTTCCAGATATGTTTACCGATAACAGCCCATACACAATTCAGATTGTACGGTTTATACATGAGGATGGAAAGCTGTTCGTGGAACGATCACCATTCAATCCTGGAAGTGACTTTATATTGGGAAGTGATGATCTTGGAAGAGATATTCTCAGTTATATTATTTATGGTACGAGACTGACAATTACCTTAGGTCTATTAATAGCAATCGGACAATTCCTAATAGCAATTCCCCTGGCATTGCTGGGTGGATTTGGGAACAGACTAGCAAAATCGGTTATTCAGCAGTTTAACATTATCTTCTCAGCCATACCTGCTCTCTTGATATCCATCATTTTATTGAAGCTGGATTTTATTGCTGATCTGGACAAGCAAAGCTCCATCATCGCTTTCGTTCTTATACTTACAGCAGTTAGCTGGCCAAAATTGGGAAGCTTGATAATGGAGAGAGTCGAGGCTATTATTGCACAGCCATTTATTAAGGGCGAGGTGGCCATAGGAAAACGAAGAGCTAAAATTGCACTGGAAAATGTTGTGCCTCATCTTGCACCTGAATTGATTATACTATTTTTCATGGAGATTGCCAGGAACCTTTCAATGATAATGCAGCTGGGAATTTTTGCGGTATTTGTCGGAAATTTAGGAATCGTTGATGATCAGGGTTCTGGATTTTATATTAATACAGATATCAGTTTTGAACCTGAGTGGGCCAGTATGCTCAGTACTTCAAGAACTTTAATCAGTACCGCGCCTTGGGCTGTAATTTTTCCCGCATTGGCATTTTTCATCAGTGTGCTTGGTTTTAACCTGTTTGGTGAGGGCCTAAGAAATATAATACAAAAACCAGATTCTAGAATGCCTTTGGTTTCCCGTAAACTGATTTCATTGGATTTTTCTTATCTGTGGAGGATGATTGGGAAAAAGGAAAAAATCAAGTACTCGGTTGGAACATTTACCTTAATTGCTTTATTTCTGATATTCAGCATTGTCAATAAAGAGGATTACACTTTCAGTTTGGCTGCAGATTCAATTGATTTGCCAAACAGAGTCATAATTGGGACAGAGGAGGCTGATGAAACAATCCAGCAGATAATCGATAAAATGGTACAATTGGGTATTGAGCCTTTGAAAGAGGAAGGTTATGCTTTGAGTTATGATATAGGTCCATCATATATGCTCAAGGATCAAGACTTTAGTATCAGTCTAGAGGACGGACCGATGGACTTAATACCAAACCAGGATTTTGCATTTGTAACATCAGGGGATATTAATAATACAGGAAGGATACATGATGCTACAGAGATTGATATGTTCAGCATAGATGATTACAGTAAATTTAAGGATAAATTTATTCTTATAGATAAAGAGTACTACAATGACCAAGCAATAGATTATTTTATTAAGGAAATCAATAAAAACGAGAGAGTCAAAGGAGTCTTGCTAATAGCTAGAAAGAGTGAAAGGATTAATAGTATTATTATCGATGAAAATGAGAAGATGTCTGTAATAATGGTTTCAAGAGAGGTTTCAGATCTATTGAAAACAAACATGGATTCAACGATTTCTATTTCCAGTTCAGTTATACCATTGGAAAGTAGGGGTTATAACATAGTTGGCATGCAAAAAGGTACGGATGAAAACATTGGAGATGAAGCCATAGTAATAGGAATGAACTACAATTATACAGAGGATGGCGAAAATGATGTATTGGAGTTTAACCTTGAATTAATGGAGCAATTATGCCAACAAGAGGGAAACAAGAGATCAATCATTTTTATGTTCCTGGATGGTACCATTGATGAGAAACGACACGGAGCTCATTATATTACACAAGACTTCCCCTACAGTCCCAATAAGGTAGAAGGATATATTGACCTGACTGGTCTGGTTGAAAGAAATTTTGATCATATTCAGTACAGTGCAGCCCAAGCACCTATTACAAGGCCATTTGCCTGGAGCTTGGGACACCACATTGAGCAGGAATTTACTAAGAACAACCTTGAAATTCGGGAGATTCAGACTAGACATATTGGGAATGAATACTATTTTACTGATAGTCAAGCTGATAATGCCATGTTCTGGGAAAAGGGAATACCGACGATTATTATCAATACACTAGAGTCAGGAGAGCAGACACGTAGCATCGAAGAAGTAGGAAGCATTCTGCTGAAAGTTATCAATAAAAACAATTACTAATTAAGATTAAAGGAACAAGTAGACATGCTAGGGGTTGATAAAATGGAAAGCAAGCTTATTGAAGTCAGTGATTTAAAAGTATCCTTTTATTATGAAAAAGGTAGTATTCAAGTGGTTAGAGGCTTTGATATCGAGCTAAACAAGGGAGAAATTGTGGGTATACTCGGTGAATCCGGAAGCGGGAAGACTGTCTCTTCAAGCTCAATTATTCGATTAATAGATGAAGTTGTCGGAAGGATAGATTCTGGTGAAGTGATCTTTGAAGGAAAGGATCTATTAAAAGCCTCTGAGGAAGAATTGAAAAAAATCAGAGGGAATAAAATCTCATATATCTTCCAAAACTCTTCAGCGGCTTTAAATCCTTACAAGACAATCGGAAAGCAGCTGGGAGAGGTCTTAAAAACACATAGTTTAACCAATACCAAGGAGTATGTACTTAATAAACTTGGTGAAGTAGGAATAGATGAAGCAGAAAGAATATATAATAGCTATCCATTTCAGCTTAGTGGTGGTCAGAATCAAAGAATTATGATAGCTCAGTGTATTCTTTGCAATCCAGAGCTTTTGATTGCTGACGAACCAACCAGCTCAATAGATGCTTCGCTACAAAAAACCGTTCTTGACTTATTGAGAGATATCAGCAGTAAGAATGACATGTCTGTAATCATCATTACTCATGACTTTGGTGTAGCCAAGTATCTATGCCACAGGTTGATGATAATGTACGGAGGTCTGGTTGTTGAAGAGGGGACCATTGAACAAATAGTCAATGCACCTTTTCACCCTTATACGAAGGAATTGATTAAATGCTCCAATTCATTGGCCCAGGATGAGGATATCATGTACTTTATCGAAGGAACTCCTCCTACTGCCCATCAGTTCAAGGATGAATGCCCTTTTTATAGTCGATGTAAGTTGAGAGAGCCGGCATGTACATATGGCATACCTGAGTTTAGAAGAATCAATGATAGAAAAGTCAGGTGTATTTTATTTGAAGAAGAGGTGAGTAAAGCTTGAACAGCATACTAAAAGTTGACAATCTCTCAAAACACTATATTAGCAAGAAAAGCATTTTTTCAAAGAAACAAGTTGTTAATGCTGCCAAGAATATAAGCTTTGAAGTCGGAGAAAACCAGACATTGGGATTGATAGGAGAAAGTGGCTCAGGCAAGAGCACAATTGCCAATTTGGTGCTCAGGCTTATCGAACCGAGCAATGGAAGAATTGAAATATTTGGCAAGGACATAACCAATTTGAAAGAAGATGAAATGCGAAAGCACCGAAAGGATATTCAAATAATATTCCAATATACGAATTCAGTACTGGATCCTCAAATGAACGTGGATGAATTGTTAAGGGAGCCACTGAAGATACATAATATTGTCAAGGAAAGTGAACTAGACGAAGAGGTTGAAAGACTTCTTCAGATGGTGAATCTCTCTTCATCGGAAAGATGGAAGTTTCCAGGACAACTTAGTGGTGGTCAGAATCAGAGAATCATTATTGGTAGGGCCATTGCAACAAGAGCAAAGCTGATTGTTTGTGATGAGCCGGTATCAGCCCTTGATGCTTCAGTTCAGGGACAGGTTCTTAATCTTCTGTTAAAGCTTAAGGAAGAATTGAACCTTTCATATCTTTTCATTTCACATGATTTAAAAGTAATAAGGCATATGTGTGACTGTATTGCAGTTATGAAAAAGGGCGAGATAGTTGAAATGGGAGATACTGATGCCATACTCAACAACCCTCAGCATGAATACACGAAAAAGTTAATTGAATCAATATTGGATATAGACTCCAACCATGACCAAGGGGATTAGCTTTAAAATGGAGGGGAAAGTGATGAGAGATATTTCCATTGAAGAAGGGATGACAGAGGAAGAAATCGACTACATAAAAAACAAACTATTCCAGTTTAATATAAGCACTGCACCACCAGATCAAAGACCCATAAGCAAGGATATAAATCTAATCCTAAAGGATGAGGACAAGATTTATGGAGGCTTGATAGGAAAAATTTACAGAGGTTGCCTCTTGATTGAAACCTTGTGGCTAAGTGAAGATGTTAGGGGATTTGGATATGGTGAGAAGCTGATGATGGAAGCTGAAAAAATTGCCATAGCGGAAGAATGCAGATTTATTCATCTTGATACTTTTAGTTTTCAGGCACCAGAATTCTACAAGAAAAATGGCTATAAGGGATTTGGAGTATTGGAGGGATACCCAGATGGCACAAAACGTTATTACCTCAAGAAGGACCTGTAGAATATAAGAAGGCTACAAACCTTTTTAGTTTGTTTGAAATTTAATAAATCGGAGGAATTAAAGATATGGAAAACTTTCGTTTCAAGGCATTAAAAGGTATGGATAAAGATTTGTATAAAGCTTTATCAATGCTTGAAGACATATGCAAGAAACATGATGATGTCAGGTTAAAGCTGGAGCTCGACTACAAGCTTGCCAAGAAAGATGCTCCTGATAAGAGTCCGGAAGAAAATAAGGATGAATTTACCTGCTGGGATGGTGATAAGCTGGTGGGTTATTTGGGAATTGACGATTTTGGAGGAAGGACTATTGAAGTCAATGGAATGGTTCATCCGGAGTATAGACGAAGGGGAATATTCAAGGAGCTTTACTCACTTGTGAAGAAGGAGTGGGAGAAGAGATCTTCAGATTCCATGCTTCTTTTAACTGACAGCAAGTCATCTGCAGGAAAAAGTTTCATAAAAACTACAGATTCACTTTATGACCATACTGAGTATGAAATGATTCTTTCGGACAGTCTATTTGAAAAGGCTAAAGGAGCTTCAAAGGGTTTGATGCTAAGGGAAGCCTGCAATGATGATGCATTGGAAATAGCCAGGCAGAACTCAATATACTTTGGCGAAGAGCTGTCAGATCAGAAGCTTCTGAATATCGAGGTTGAAAAAAAGAGAGGTTTTCATGTATATATGGCTCTATTGGAGGGTATTATTGTAGGAAAGGTACATCTTCACCTAATAAATGGAGAAGGAGGAATTTTCGGACTTGGAATAATTCCAGAATACAGAGGAAAAGGTCTGGGAAGAGAGCTATTGCTCCTATCTGTTGAAAAGCTGAAGGAGTTTCACGCAAACCATATATACTTGCAAGTTGATGCTGAAAATGACACAGCACTCGGATTGTACCAGTCATGTGGTTTCAAGGAAAACTATTCAATGGAGTACTATAAACTGAAAAAAGAAAGGTAGGGTGGATTAATGGAAGTTGAAGGCAGAATAGTTGAGCTGAACAATCACAATTTAAAGGATTTTACAGATTTTTGTAGAAAGCATAGGGACCAGGTGGATGATTCATATCTTTATGAAGAGGACCTGAACAGCTTTGAGTACAGTCCTGAGAATCCTACATTTCTTTACATGGAGGGGGAAGAAGTTGTTGCAGCTGCATCATTGATAATAGATGAATACAACAGAAGAGGCAACAGAGCAAGATTCAGAATTCTTTACTCTGAAAAGAACAACAGTGCTGTATATGATATCCTCTTTCACAGGATACTTATACATGCAATTGATCTTGAGAAAGTATATATTTTTGTGCCATCATCAAATATTGAGCTTATGGGAAGAATGGAAGATCTTGGATTCAAAGCGGAAAGATTTGTTTACCTTATGGTAAGGGATGATGATCCTGTTCCTGAGGAGGAGATTCCAGAAGGTTATGAAATCAGCCCGGTTGAACTTGAGAAAGACTATGAAGACTGGTGCAAGGTAAGGAATGAAGCCTTTGCATTTGTAACAGGAAATGAAATTCCTGTATGCACTGAGATGATTATGACCTATCCTGACAAGGAAGACTTTGTTCCAGGAGGGATGATGGTATTAAGACACAATGGAAAGGCTGTTGGAACAGTAAGGTGTACAAAGGACGAGTACGAAGGCAAACCAATAATGAATATTGGCTCCTTGTCTGTAATTCCAGATTATCAGCATAAGGGGCTTGGAGGAATATTATTGAGGGAAGCTATAAGATTTTCTGATGAAGCCGGATTCGAAAGAACGGTCCTATCTGTAAATGAGAATAATAAAGCTGCCAGAAGAATTTATGATAGAGGCGGATTTGTTGAGGTAGAAGGGGTTGTAAGCTACGAGTATTATATAAGCAAGTAAAAATTGAATAAATCATAAGAAACCATGCGGACTGCACCCCATGGTTTTTTAGCTGTAATAAGTTGAAAACGGCTGAAAATTAGGGTACAATAAACGCGACAGAATACAAACTAACTAGCTTCACTGGAGGTGTCTGATGAAACTACCTAAGGACATTTTAGTTCTTGCCATAAAGAGATTGCTCTTCTTTTCACTGCCCATAGTAGTATCCCTATATATTTTATATGAAGTAATTCTTGGCTATGATATGAGCTTTTCATGGAGCAGTGTAATCCTTTATGGAGTATTGATTGGAATTGCAACAATCACAAATTACACGGGAAAAACAAAAGAGGAAAATATTGAGAATGAAAATTGGATGGCTGAAATCAAGGAACAGAAGAGATGGAAAATCATTGAGGAAGATAAGAACGAGTTGATTCTAAAGCCCAGATTTGATTTCCCTTACAACCTGCTAAGCAAGGAAACCGTAAAGGTTAAATACACAGAGGATACTGCAACAGTTGAAGGTCCAAGATATTATGTCGAACAGATGACAAAGGATATTCAAGGAAGAAGCAACAAGTGGTTGAGAAGATTTGCTGCAGCAGGTGCATTTTTTTTTGCATTTTTTATTCTATCAGTTCCGATTATATTCGAATCAGGAGTCTACTGGGATTTAAGGATAAGGTATCATAATCACCAAATGAGAAATATCCAGCAGATTGAAGTGATCAATGCTGAAGAGTTAGGCAACACTGTTGATAATACAAACAACTACGGAAATGGAGTGGAAACCAAGGAGCATATTGTCTATGTTGAGAATCATATGAATCTTGTAAAGACCGATAAGGATTTCCAGCTGAAGGAATATTTGATTCAGAAGGATGGAGGATACGGAGTAAGCAGGCTCAATGTGAGTGGAGATTGGGTTTTCTATTCCAGTGGCGAGCCTTACAGCAGGATGAAGCTTGATGGAACAGAAAATCAGACCATTTATAAATTGGGATATGTAATGGAGCCACACTTGATGGGAGAATGGATTTATTTTATTAATTTCGAGGACAATCATAACATCTACAGGATGGATGTTAACGGTCAGAATCTTGAACGGTTTATTCAAAAAGGTGTTTCTGATTTGGCTATTTATGATAAGCGATTGTTCTATAGCTATATGGATGGTGAAAGTGGTTTTGTGGAAAGTGTCAATATGGATGGTAGTGAAAGAAAGCTTGAATTTGAGACTGACAGCCAAGTTAGCAGCCTATCCAGGTGGAAGGATTACTGGTACTATATTAATGGCGACTACAGACTAATTAGGACAGAGGGCAAGGACCCTGAAGTTTATCAGGTTCCAGTTGATGATAATGTATCAGCCTATATAATAACAGAAGAGGGAATATTCTACTCCCTCCATGGTGAGGATGTTGGATATCCCGGAGATGGTATTTATAAAATGGATCACTTTGGTTTGGACAAGACACTCCTTTCTGATTCGAGGTTTGTAGAAGGATTTTTTCATGCAGGAGATTGGCTATTGTTCCATTCCTCTGATGATTTACAACCACCGACATTAAAGAGGGTTGACCTGGATTCAAATAGCATCGAAATAATTGAATAGATATGCAAAAAAGCAATACCCCCGGTCCGGGTGAAGGATCGGGGGATATTTGGTTAGAATGTTGTTTTAACCTCAAACTCCGGTGGAGTCATCATGTGTTTTTTTACTGAGCATAGCTCAATTGAGTTTATAAGAGCCTTCTCATACTTCTCAGGGAAGCCTTCAGGAAGCTTTACATCATAGACAACCTTTTTGATCATACCTGTCTGTCTGTTCATTTCAAGGTCCATTGAGATATCAAGGCCCTCGGTTTTTATACCCTTGTTTTTACAAAAACCTAGTGCGAATATACCTGCACAGGTTGCAAGTGAACCAAGAAAAAGTTCAAAAGGTGTAGGATCACTACCTCCCTGATCCGTTTTAATCAGGTGTCTTGAAGACCGAGCGTCCACTCTTAATCCACCTGGGAATTCTACTTTCATATAGGACATTTTATCACTCCATTTAGTTATTTTAACAATATGATTTTATTATACCACAATACCCCTAGGGTGTATAGGCGTTTCTTTAAATATATTCTGATTGCATCAGTTAAGTATGTTAAAATCAGTAAATAGGGTATATCTTATTTAAAGATACTAGGAAGTTTATAGGGAGGTGTCCATTATGAAGATAGATTTCAATCCTTTCCCAAACTTGGAAACCGAAAGGCTTATATTGAGAAAGTTGACGGAGGACGACATGTATGATGTATTCAACATGAGAAAGGATCCTTCATTGCATGAATACACGGATACAAAACCTGATGAGCAGTTGGATGACACAATTGACTACATCAGAAAAATGTCTCAGGGCATAGATGAAAACAAGTGGATTCTGTGGGGTCTTGAGGATAAGGATACAGGGAGAATAATCGGAACAATAAGCATTTGGAATATTTATCCTGCGGACGAGAAGGCTGAGCTCGGCTTTGGAATGATTCCTGATTTCAGGGGCGGGGGACTTATGACAGAGGCTCTAAGAGAGGTGGTTGATTACTCCTTTAGAGATATGGATCTTAATAGATTGGAAGCATTCACTGAAGAGAGCAATCTAAAATCGATAAGTCTTCTTGAAAGATGTGGATTTATTGAGAATCGCAGGGTCATTGATCAAAGCCCCTTTGATGGGCGAGAATATAAAATGGTGGTCTTAACAAGAACACATCCTGAGCGACTATAGATACAAAACTTTAGACAAATGTTCCCAGGGGGAACGTCCCCATGGGAACATTCTCATTGATAGATTCAAGAGAAGAGGTGAGAAAATGAAATCAAAGACTGTTGACCAATCTAAGGTAAGTGTTGGACACTTGATGCAGCCGGACCAGGCAAATATTGAAGGCAATGTCCATGGTGGTGAAGTGATGAAGCTTATGGACAGTTGTGCTGGAATTGTAGCAAGAAGGCATTCAAGGAGAAACACAGTAACTGCAATGGTTGATGAGTTGGAATTTATGGAGGCAATACATGTTGGAGAGCTTGTAACATGCTATGGACAATTGACCTATGTTGGCAAGCAATCAATGGAGGTCCTTGTAACTGTATCCGTTGAAGATCTGCAACTAAGTGAACCTCCGAAGGTTGCACTGACAGCTTTCTTTACCATGGTGGCACTTGATATAAACGGAAATCCCACGGCTGTACCTGAGTTGGAGTTGAAGACCGATGAGGAAAAAAGACTTTTTAAGGATGGAGAGATAAGATACTTGAAACACAAGAATAAAAGGGAAAAAAGAAAAGAAGGGAAGGCTGGAAAATAATAAAGCCTTCTCTTCTTTTTATAGGATTCTCATCCGGTATGAGTTCATTGCTGTCTCACTTAACTTTTTTAAAAGCTTGTTGTTGACATAGCTACCAACAAGTGCACCTACAACTGGAAGCATCTGCAGTAACTTCGCAATATCAAGATAATCTCTATACTCCTGTTGAAAATCCCTCCACTCAAAATCATCCAGATTCTCCGGCAGACTGTTTACATACTCTTGCCAGTTCTCCATTCTATTAAACACCTTATTGACGTGTTTCTTGCTGGAGAATGCCAGTTGGAAAATATGAAGAATATAAAGTCTTTCTTTGTAATCATTTACGTCAAAACCATAAATTGCGGCCACTTCAAAAAGAAATCTCATTTTAATGCCCATTAAGAGAGGAAAATCTGCAAGTCCGGAAACAAAGCCTCCAGCACCTGTTGCAGCTCCTTCTATAGTTGCCGTTGCTGCATACATCTTCGTCTTCTCCTTAAGAATTCTTTCCCTTTCCTTAAGGCTATATCCGATCAGTGGAGGATTGATACCAAATTTAGACCCATAGAGAGTTGCCTTTGTCATGTTTTTTATTGTACCAGTAACAAACTCATGGTACTTTTCAGGTAGCAAGGAATTGACTTTCCTCTGAGTTCCCTTGGAAATACTTTGAATAATGGACGGCCTTTTTCTCATTCTTGCCATCCATAAAAAGAGCTCCTTCTGTGCCCATTTCTCATATGAAATCATACAATCACCATACCTATCTGAATGTTTTTGTAATAATTGATTAATCCTAATCCATATCTTGTATAATACTATTATAACAAGATTCTAGTGGATTTTTAAATAATTGTTAAATATTTAAGTTATTCTTAATTACAACAGGAGAAGGAAGTATAAAAAGAAGGGGGATTAAAATGATATTCTATTTCACAGGAACTGGGAATAGTCTCTATGCCGCAAATACCCTTGGTGAAGCATTAGGGGAGGAAGTACATAATTTAGCTGAAAATTTAAAGAGAGATGAACTGAAACTGACAGTTGGAGAAGGTGAGATACTTGGATTGGTATTTCCCGTTTACTATTATTCATTACCAACGGTGGTAGAGGAGTTTTTGGAAAAGATTGCAATTATTATGGAAAAAGGGTCAAGATGCTTTATCCTTGCAACCTGCGGTGCCACCACTGGCGATGCAACCAAAACAGCCAGGGACATACTTAACAAGAAAGGCGTTTCCACTGACTTTGTCTTTTCTGTTGAAATGCCAGATAACTACATTCTGTTGTATGATGTTCAGGATAAGGGGAAGCAGGAGAAGATGCTGATAAACAGTAAGGATTCATTGAAAAGAATAATTGAGATTATAAAGGAAGATAAGAAAGGGGATTACAACAAAATAAAGGGGCCAATGCCAGGAATCATGTCATTGATGGCAGGCGCCATCTATAGAAGAGATCGAAAAACCAGCAAGTTCAACGTTTCAGATAGATGTACAAACTGCAATCTGTGCCAGGAAATATGTCCTGTGGATGCAATAGAAATGAAGGAGGGTAAACCTATCTGGATCAAGGATAAATGTGTGCACTGCCTTGCATGTATCCACAGGTGTCCTGTAGGTGCCATTCAATATGGTAAAAAAACTGAATCAAGAGGTAGATATATCAATCCCTTATCGGGACTTTAAGTTAATTTTATCAGAATATTTGAAACAATGAGGAAGATTAAGAATTGTTAAAAATATCATAAAGGCTTGTAATCCGATTGATAAAATGTTAACTTAATAATGCGAAATACATAACATTTAGCTGGTATAAGCCAGTTGGATTTATGATAAAAGACATAAGGAGGAAACATATGAAAAAAATCGGATTATTGCCAAGGCTTATTATAGCTATTATTCTAGGTATTCTATTCGGAATGGTATTACCAGAGCCGGGAGTCAGGGTATTTGCAACCTTCAACGGGATATTCGGGGAGTTCCTTGGATTCGCCATACCACTTATAATTCTTGGTTTTGTTGCACCGGGAATCGGTGACCTTGGAAAGGGTGCAGGCAGAGTTTTAGCTGTTACTGCAGCACTTGCCTACACTTCAACTGTATTTGCAGGTACAATGGCATACTTTGCCAATATTTCTATATTACCTTTATTTATTACAGAAGGAGCACTTTCAACAGACTTGACTGCAGAAGGAGCATCAGCTGCAGCATTTATTGAAATATCAATACCAGCAGTAATGGGAGTAATGACAGCTCTAATATTAGCTTTTACAATTGGTATCGGTATTGCAGCAACTGGATCAAAGACAATCAAATCATTGATGGACGAGTTCCAGACTATCATAAGTAAAATGATTTCAGGTATAATCATACCACTGCTTCCATTGCACATTATGGGTATCTTTGCAAACCTGGCATATTCAGGTCAGGTATTCCAGATACTGAGTGTATTCTCAAGAGTATTTGTTCTTGTAATAATTCTTCACCTGACAATCATAGTTCTTCAATACCTTATTGCTGGAACACTTGCTGGTGCAAACCCGTTCAAGCTTGTAAAGACAATGCTTCCTGCATACTTTACTGCCATCGGAACCCAGTCATCAGCAGCTACAATCCCTGTAACACTTGCACAAACCAAGAAAAATGGAGTAAACGAAGGTGTAGCTGATTTTGCAATACCACTTTCAGCGACAATCCACTTATCAGGCAGTACAATTACTCTTGTTAGCTGTTCAGTAGCAATTATGCTTATTGCCGGAATGCCACTATCCTTCGGAACATATATTGGCTTTATAATGGCACTTGGAGTAACAATGGTTGCTGCACCTGGAGTTCCAGGAGGAGCTGTTATGGCTGCAATCGGACTGCTTCAAAGCATGCTTGGATTTGATGCAACGCTGACATCACTTATGATTGCCCTTTACCTTGCACAGGACAGCTTTGGTACTGCATGCAACGTAACAGGTGATGGAGCAATAGCGATACTTGTAAATAAATTTTCCGGACATAAACTTTTGCCACAGACAAATTAATCATCAAAGGGGTAATCGGGAAATGACCGATTTTACCCTCACAAACAAAAAATGAAGAGAACCCGTAAGATTCTGGGCTTTT
>NZ_JBMEMN010000046.1:2942-17411 GCF_049310905.1 Gudongella sp. DL1XJH-153 | reverse complement strand
CGGTACTGGCGACTTGCTAGGTCTTACCAGGCTGGATTCCCACCAGCTAAATATCTGTCACCGAACTGGCGCACACCACCCGAATATTATTATACCTATATTATATCATAAATAGCTATTTTCAGGGGTTTCTAAGCAAAAAAATAGGATGAAAACCTAAGTTTTCATCCTACTTTGTCAACAGTCTGAGCAGGCCTTACAAGGCCTGCTTTTGAGGTATATCTTCAATATATGAGTTATCAGTATTGATTATTACTGTTTTAGAATCAGCCTCCCAGCTAACTCCAAAGTCCAACTGATTTGCAATGTCTCTCAGCTTAAAATAATTGTTGCCTCCAATGTTGTATGCAAGCAGTTTTATCTCTTCTCCATCCATTTGTATCGGATCTACATTTAAAACGCCTGTCGTTTGATCTGTTTTCTCAACTTGCATTTCTCCACCTATTGGTGTGTATGAAGTGTCTGAAATAATTCCAATAATTCTTTCCTCCGCCTTCCAGGTAACATCAAATCGCTTCTGTGATTCACTTAATATATACGCTAAATCTCTTAGCTTGAAGTAATTGTTTCCATTTATATTATATGCATCAAAAGCTATTTCATCTCCATCAACAAGAATCCTTGCATTAGATGGTATTGCTTCCACAGGTATAGGGGGTTCCTCTTCATGGTTTTGATTTTCTTCAAACTCTTCTTCAGTATTCACAACCTTTACAAAGGCTTCTGTGGCACCCATTGTAGCTTTAATTCTGAATAGAATATAATAATCACCTGATTCTTCAAGGATAATTTTCCCTCCAGGAAGATAAGTCAATTCCTGATATTCATAGTTTCCAAGCTCATTTAAATCCAGAGTAACTTCTTCTAAATCATCCGGGCTATACTGACCAAATATATTCTTTTCTGCCCCTTCAATTGGTATCATAGTTGAAACCTCACCTGCAATAGCTAATGGTTCATCTGGATTGTAGCCGTATATGCCACTATCTGTTTTTTCTAGTCTGTACGCAGCGAAACTTGATCCTCCTTCATTTTCAAGAACAATTTCTACAGGCGCTTCTGCAACAAGTCCTGCATCAAATGCTTTGTCAATCAAAGACGCATCAAATGTATCTACAACATTTGATATGGTAAAATCAGCTACATCTTCCTCATATCCAAACACATCATAGATATCCCCTTGAGAATATATATCACTTGGCCCAGACAGCATTATAATTGAAAAAACAATAAGTAAACTAAACAATCTAAAGTTCATAATTTTTCTCATTAGATAGCACCCCTTTATGAAATCTCCATATGCTAATACAATTATACCAGAATAACCCATTCAGATGTCAAAAAAAAAGAAAAACCGGAATCTAATCCGGCAAAATTTTGCACTTTAAATCTGGTAGCCTTCGTCTTTTGCATCCCTGTCAAGTTTTGTACCGTAACCAATGCCTACTATCGCTCCCAATAAAGCACCTACAGAGATATAGCCCATAAAGAAATATCCCACTATTGATCCCACTACTATTCCTACAGTCATATATCTGAACATATACTTGCCTTTTCTAACAAGATCATGTTCTTCTTCAAGATAAGATTCCACGTCACTTTTTACTTTCTTCAAGGCACGAATATCTTGACGTTTCAATTCACCGTCGTTTTCCTTCAGCTCCTTGATTGTTGATGACATGTCTTCAAGGAAGACACTGCATTCATTATAATCGTTGCAAAGATGCTCCATTCTATTCACTATATTAGAGTAAACCTGCAGCTCCAGTTTCTTTCTGGTGTGTCTGTCAAGGTTGTTAGCCAGCTCCCATAGGTCTGTTCTGATTTCCTTATATATGCTCATCACATCACTCTCCTCATTTAAACTAGGTGGGGTTCATGTCTTGGAGAGTATATACCCAAATTATATTCACTTCTATCAATATAATGGATGATTGTAAAAGTTAATTTGTTGTCAGATATTGATATATGCTTGTCAAATCAAAGCTTGCTAATTGAATTTCATGATACACCAATTATATTTACTTCCACTCTATCTTTTCTGGCTTTCGTAAAAACTGATGTTTAAAAACAGGAACGCCAAGTTTTTCTCCCAGATTTCTCAATTGTTGTTTATATGCTCCCTTAAGGCCATCATGCATGGCAATTCCCTCTATTCCACCTTCAATCGACTCAACACAATCCAATAGTTTTTTTAACCCAGACTCATTTTCGAATTCTCCTGAAACTAACCATTGATTAGGTATTATATGTGAAACACCAAAAGAATTGTTTTCCCAACTTGTAAATAATTCAGCTGAAAATCCCCTTTCAAAATGAGTGCCACCTGCACATAGGATATTTCTGAGTGTCCTTCCATCATTATTGAATATCTCAAGAAGAGATTTTGCCAAAGCTTTAGCGGCATTTTGATTATTCCAACTTGCCTCGCTACTTCCAATTTCTATATCCATTATGGGTACTTCATATTCACTAATCATCTCAGGACTGCTGTCTCCATAGACAATACCTGACCAATGTGTTGCTTCAGTTGTCACAAAGAAATCTTCCAATTTTTCCTCAATTCTGTTTTTTTCTAGTGCAACCAGTAAATTGTGCATAAACAAAGGTTTTGCAATTCCGAAGTTACCAGTTTCAACATCCCCTGTAGTATGTACTGATAAGATCCCATCAGGAGCATTGTCGCCTTCATGCCATGTAATCAGCCCGGCTACATCGTAATCTGAAAATTTTTCCTTCATAATGGGCAAATACCTTCTGTAATCGTGGCATACCACTTTATCTGTCTGAACAAAATCAAAAATATTTCCATCAGCATCCACATTCCTCATAACAGGTTTGTCATCCACCAGAATATCAAGTTCCTCAAGCTTAAAACTTTTTACGATTTCTCCATAAACTGGAGCTGCAACATGATCAACGTTCTCCTTTGTCGCCAGATAGTAAACTGCTTTTTTGTTGCTCATTAACTCACTTCCTTTTATTTTTTTATGTAAATATTCGGCAATATCGATTTTCTTCTCCACTCTTGAAATTCCCTGATGATTGACAGTCATCAATATTTGAGTTAAAATATTGTATTGCTTCAGTTCTTTAAACCAATACAAGGAGTGATAAGCGTGCCAAATCTACCAGCATTTTTATCATATGTTTTTATAACCACTTTCACACCAGGTCCCAACAATATTATGTCAATGTCCAATTCAAGCAGATACGGTTTGAAAAATAGCATCCATTTCAACTACGGAGTTTTTGCAGGATTTTTTCTAGTTCTTGCTCTAAGCAATCTATTCAGTCGTACCTTGTTCAATATCATTCCCATGATTAAGCCCTATATGACTTTCATAGGTGCAGGTTACATAACCTGGCTTGCATGGAAAACCTTTAGAAGCAAGCCACCCACTGATGCTAATCATGAAAGAGTAAACAGAACCACTACATTTACCAAGGGCTTTCTTCTTCAGTTTGTAAATCCAAAGGGAATTATATACGGAGTAACAACTGCTTCTACGTTTATAGTACCATACTACTCATCCCCAGTTTTCCTACTCCTATTTGCGCTTATTATGGCTGCTTTGGGATTTATTTCAACTGTTAGTTGGGGTATATTCGGTTCCGTTTTCCAACTGTTTATGACCGAACATCATAAGCTAGTAAATTCTATCATGGCATTGCTTTTGCTTTACACAGCTATTTCGCTATTTCTATAGTCTGCTAAGTCATGTTTGTGTGTCCTCTAAAGCTCCTCCTGAATAAAAACATCTAGTTTATTTAACTCTGATTCAGGTAGCTTTTCATTTGTTCTTGAAGCAGCCACAATGAGTATCCATTTATCCAATTCTTCATTGGGGTACTCATGCCCCTTAAAGTATTCATTGAGATAATCCCTGATTAGAATTTCTTTGCTCAATTTTGCAACTCCTCTGAATAATACATTCTGAAAAGGCAAAGAGGAAAACCTCAAAAGTACCAGGGTTTTTGCAACATCAACCAAAGGATTACCTTTGCCTGCATTCATCCAATCAATTACCTTCGTTCCTTGATCTGTGATAAAGATACTGTCAGGATGGAAATTCATATGACATAGTCTATCCATTTTAGGCATTGAATCCAATATTTCCACTAATTTTGATTTCTGATTCATATTCAGTATTTTTGAGTCCTTTATTTTAAAACTAATTGCAGCATTTATCTCAGGTAGTTCATTTGCAATGATCTTATGTATTCTTTTATGACTTTCAGCCATTATTGTCGAGAATTCCTTTAGGCGCAGAGGATTGTTCAAGAGATTGTAGGTTAAGGATTTACCCTTGATGTTTTCAAATGTTATCCCTTCACCTTCTTCAAGTGTAATCCTGTCATATATTGAAGGGCACATCTCAGTCATTCTGCTAATGGTTAAAGTTTTTGTGTATTCACCGTCTATGGCCTCAACTGGGATAAAGTCATAAAAAAGTTTCAGTACCTGATCATTCTCCCAAGAATATATTTCGGCATTTCTTGCTCTTGCAATACATTTCTCAAGCATCACACACCTCCTTAGTTAGAGATACCCTGTTTTCTATCATATATACATTTTTACGCAAAGAAAAAGAGAGCACACAGCTCTCTCATTAGTCAAATCTTGTTAGCAATACTAATAAAAGCATTTACTACCATTGGGTCGAATTTTTTTCCCGATTCATTTTCAATGTAGCTTATAGCTTGCTCCTTAGTAAGCATCATACCATTTTCGTCTTTTGTCAGCGAATCGTATGTTTCTGCTACTGCAATTATTCTAGAAAGAACTGGAATCTCAATACTCTTAAGACCTTTAGGATACCCATCTCCATCCCATCTTTCATGATGTGCAAACACAATTTCAGCAATATTTACAGTTTCGTTGAAAAGGTTTAAAATTCTGTACCCGGCAATTGGATGCTGTTCCATATCCATGTGTTCCTCTTCTTGTAAAAAGGACTTCTTTCCAAGAGAGTCTTCGGATAGTATTATTTTGCCGATATCATGGTAGTATGCTGCATCCTTAAGCTTCTTCAAAACTTCTGGCCGTAAATTCAAAGACTGGCCGATTAACTCACTGATCCTAACTGTCTCTTCTGCGTGGCGCTCCTCCCTGGAGCTTCTTTCATGTAGTGTTTTCATTAAATCTTTCAGTTGATTTTTTGATACTGTAGTATTGTTAAGAGTTTTTTCTAAATACATTTTTTTGTCAGCAAGCTTAAGAACATCATGCATACTTTGCTCAACCCTTGTTTTTGTAGCGCAACCTGTGGATATGCTACCCTTGAAAATACTTATATTTTTACTTGAAAGGCTCGACTTTATCCTTTTTGATATTCTTTCTGCATCCTCAGGTGTTGTCCCTGGCAAAAGAACTGTAAACTCATCTCCACCAGTCCTTGCGATTATATCATCAGCTCTACATACCTCATTCATGGCTTCAGCAACTGATCTGATTAAATCATCTCCTGCTTCATGACCAAGGATGTCATTGGTTAGTTTTAGACCATTGATATCTCCAATAATTACTGATAAAGGAAGATTTCTTTCCACATCAAGTCTATTTAGCTCCTCATTGAAAAACGTTTGATTGTAAAGCCCTGTGACCGGGTCATGATAACTGAGATATTGAATTTCTTTCTCAATTTTCTTGCTTTCAGTTATGTCGGTGAATGTAACAACTCCACCAACAATTTCTCCATTCTCAAACTGAGGGTGGGAGTTGTATTCCACTTCAAAACACGTTCCATCCTTTCTCCAGAAAACCTCATCATCTACATAGGCTATTGTACCCTCATTTATTGATTTGAGAATCTTACATTCTTCAATAGGCATGGTTTCAGCATCACTATGGGAATGATGTATTTGAAGATGTATATTCTTGCCAAGAAGCTCATCCTGATTCTCGTATCCTAAGATTTCTAAACTCCCTTTGTTGCAGAATGTACATATACCTTCAGTATCCATTCCGTAAATCCCTTCAACCGTAGAGTCAAGAATCAATTGTAGCTTGTTCTTGTTGTTATTCAACTGAACATTGATATCTGCGAAATCTTCATTTATTTTTCTTCTAGCTTCAGCTACATACAACAACACAGAAATACTTACCAAAGCCCCAGCAATAATTATATTGGTTTTTTGTTTATTGTTTTCTTCCAGAATTATTTCATTTGTAATATCCTCCAGTATCGAGAACAAAACCGTTTTACCACGATACTCATAAGGGTAAGATTTAACCCTCAAAGTCCTTCTACTTCCATCGGCAATCTTATGTTCAACTGTATATGTGTTTCTATTTCCTGTATTCAGTTCGTTCCATTTTGGTACTTCATCATAATTTGTTCTGGTTCTTAAATCATAAACATCCATTTTCTCCAATTGATTCTCTGAATAACCATAGAAATCAACAGCTGCCTTGTTGGCATAGACGATTCTACCATTGCTGGGGTCAATAAAAATCATCATGGAACCATGACTGTCCACAAGATCATAAAACTCAGGAGTTTCACTGGCATGGACAGCCTGGGTTGACATCAGTAATATTACAATCATTAAGAGTAAAAAGGATCTTTTTCTTCTCATTTCATTACCGCCGTTCAAAATTATATGTCCTTGTTTGCACTGATCAATAATTTCAAAGCCATTTCAGGCAAAACAGGTTTACAGAAAAGGTATCTCTGCATATCACGTATCTCATTTTCAATAATACTCCCTCGGTTTACTTCATCGACCATATCTCTGCTAAAGAATATATAATTTTCTGATGAATCCTTATTAATATAATCAAGAGCTATGGACACTTCTCAATTTTTCTATTAACCGAAGATATTGTTACAAGAATATAAACAAAAAGAATTAGCAGAAATGGAAGTGCTACAACTCTTTTTTTAACTGTTATGGATTTTATATTGTTTTTCAATTTATCACCTTAAATTTCATATTGGCATCTAAATGCCCTGAACCTCTAATTTCAGGGCAATATGTCGTATTTTATTTAAATATTATACCACAGCTTATGTTATCATTCCACTATCAGTTGACTAGATTTTTATGCTTCCTTTTCTTAATCTGATACATCCTCTCATCAGCCATTGCAAGCAAGGATACAATATCCTTTTCTTCTTCAGGATAATAAGCATATCCCGTGCTCAATCCTCTGAACTCAATACCCATAGGGTTATTCAAAAACTCAAATTCTTCCAGCTTCTCAACAAGCTCATCACATGATTTCTTTGACCACAACAGAACAAACTCATCTCCAGAAATTCTATAAAATCTATCATCGGCTCCAAGATGCTTCCTAACTGTATTGGAAAATGAAACAAGGTAATCATCCCCTACCTTGTGGCCGTATGTATCATTTACAATCTTGAACTCATCCAGATCCATGAAAAGCAAACAAAAATGCTCTCCCTTGGATATTCTGGTATTGGCATCCTCAAGCATTGCCTCACGATTGCCTAATCTTGTAAGTGAATCTTTTCTGACTCTTTTTTCAATGTCTTGAACAGATTTACTAGCCTTGACAAATGAATAAGCCAGGTTTAATCCAAGTATTAGAATTATCATCAACAAAACTGGTGCAATAATCTGATTTATAATAGTTGCACCATGGATATATGAATAATTGAGAATAAATAAAAGAGACAAAGATGAAATTGCCAGTCCCATAATGATGTATAGAGTCTCTTTACCGACATTCCAGATAGAAAATATAAACTTATTGTTAATCATTTTATAGTATGACCTATAAGTCAAAATATACAGTATTGACTGTATTCCCAAAGAATACAGTTGTAGAAACTCAGGATAAATGTATTGTGCAATTCTATGGGAAATTATATAGACAAACATGGTATAAACCCATGCAACAGACATGATTGTAATGGTATGGGTCTTTGGCTGGTCAGTTAATAGAACAATTGGAATTAAATATACAACTGCCAGTAGGAGATAGATTCCATCTCCCATAAAGGCAGTATCTTCATGTAGGTTTGGTAATACATAATACAAAAATGACAAAAACAAGGCTGTAAAAGCAGCCAAGTAAAGATAGGTCTTATTAAAACTATTTTTCAGTATTGAACACTTTATTGTAATATGTTGATTTACAATCAGCATTTGAAGAACTATCAAAAGCTTAACGAATATCGCCATTTTCAACCCACCCCAGACCGTTTTATGGCATATTTTCATTATATATGATTAGGAGATAATATACAATTCAAAATTATCTGATATTCATAAATTTAACCAGGTGATTTGTCACACTTCACCTGGTTAATAAATCAATATATGAAATTTAAAGTTGCCTAACCTTTATTACCTTGTTCTTTATTGAGTGAACAACAATCCAGTTTCTTGTTCCCAAACTCGCTTTCGTTGGCTTTTGCCAGTCTTTCAATAAATTCATTAAGCTTTTTAATCAGTGTTTTCATCCAATCTCTCCCTTTCATTTAAAGGCAATTCAATTAAGAAAGTGCTACCATTACCTTGTTCAGATTCAACTTTAATATTTCCCCCAAGATGCTTCAGATTCTCGGAAACAACATAAAGTCCGATTCCTTCTCCAGATTTTGCTGAGTCTGTTTCAACACTATAGTATGCATTGAAAATCTTGTCCTTGTCTTTTTCTAATATGCCAATTCCTGTATCATTTATTTTAATTTTAAGCTTATTCTTATCCAAGCTATAATCTATTACGACTTTTCCACCTTTATCTGTATACTTGTATGCATTTGTCATGATATTGTATATTGCCTGACTTAGCAAATACCTGTCCGTGGTTATGGTTATCTTGTCTGTTGACCCAAGAACGAGTTGTATACCTTTTTTTGAGAACTGAGGTTTCAGTCCGGCCATAATTTTCTTGATCAACTGATTTATCTCAACCTCTTCATAATTTATTTCACTTGTCTTTGTTTCAGCGTCAATCAATTCACTCATATTTGATACTATCGCAGTAATGTTCTGAATCTGGTCTTCAAGTATGTTGATTTCCTCTTGATCCACTTCAACCATTCCATCATCAATTGCCTCCAGATGAGTTTTCAGTATTGTCAGAGGTGTCCTTGTCTGATGTATCAACTGGTCAGTCAGTTCCTTTCTGCTCTTTTGGCGAAGCTTCAGACGAATGCTAAGATCATCCAGGCTCTCCCTTATGCTGGTTATTTCATGAATAAATGACTTCTCAACTGGCACATTGTTCCCTTCCTGGATTGCAGTCGCCTGGGCAGATGTCTTTTTAAGCTCCCCTGCCATTCTTCCACTTATGACAACACCTGCAACAATTGCAATGACAAGCGCTATCAATACAGAAAGAATGCTGTTCCTGACCAATGCTGACTTGAACAGAAGGGCAACGGCAGTATTTTCCGTATTACCATACCTTGTTATTTCAAGATTTCCAACTATTCTTCCATCAGATACTACTTCATACATGAACTCCTCTGCGGAATTATTGGTAAATCTGTCATACATCCTGCTATTCATCATATGTCCGCCCATAACTGGTGTATCGGACATGACATCAAGCAATGGTCTTCCATCCATGTCGAGAAGTCTGATTCTGATAATTGGCTCGATCAGGTGAGATTTCAGCTCCCTACTCATCTGCGTAAAGGATATGTCATCTCTATCAAGGGCAGCCTTTGTATATTCAATAATCTGTTCAGTATGATCCTCATAACTTTCATCAAGATAGTCCACAAAGTACTGATCTGTGAGGGAAGTTAGTATAAGTGCATTTATCCCAACTGAAAGGACTACCACAAATACCATTACAATCAATAGAAGCTTTCTGATTGTCATGCCTTCTCACCTCCGAATACATAGCCGACACCATACTTTGTAACTATATACTCCGGATTTTTAGGATCATCTTCAACCTTCCTTCTTAACCTCTTAATATGGGTGTCTATTGTTCTGTCATAACCTTCATAATCATGACCAAATGACTTCTCTATCAACTGCTCACGTGTGAGTATCTGGTTTTTATTTTTCATAAAGGTGTGCAGAAGTTTATATTCTGCTGATGTGATTTCAATTTGAGAATCATCCTTTAAAAGTTTCATGCTACTTGTGTAAAGCTTCAATCTTCCCACCGCAAGAACCAACTCATTGGACTCATTATAAACCCTTTTTAGAAGAACCTCTATACGTTTCATAAGCTCCTTTGGGCTAAATGGCTTTATCACATAATCATCGGCTCCAAAATCGAATCCCTTTATCCTGTCTGATTCCTGCTCCCTGGCTGTAAGCATTATAACTGGAATGTCAGTGGTTTTTCTTATCTCCTGAAGTATCTGGAACCCATCGATTCCAGGCAGCATAATATCAAGAACAGCAAGATGGTAGGAGCCTTGGGAAAAAAGCTCCAAGGCTTCAAAACCATCCTTTGCAATATCGTATTTGTAGCTGTTCTTGCTCAGGTATTTCGCAACTATGGAACTGATATCCTCCTGGTCCTCCACAAGAAGTATACTGAAATCCATCTTTTCACCCTCTAACTTTAATTACTCCCAAATTCCATCCCTGTAGAAATTACCGCGACATCCTCTGAAATATTCTTGATTATCCTCAAAACCTTCAAAATTTGGATTGTTTCTAAATTCGTCATATCCCCACATTGGATGATTAGGATATTGATACCCTCTGTTTGGCCATACATTCAAATCTTCTTCTCTTTCATCTGGAACTCTACTGTCATCGTATCTTTCACTATTCCAGTCCATGCCACCTCTGCCCGGCATTCTGTTGTTGTAAAACTCTTCATTCTGATCCTGGTTGTAAAATTCTTCATTTTGATCCTGGTTGTAATATCCTCCAAATCCCATCGCGTATGCATTGTATTTCATAAAAATACCTCCTGCAGTAAAGGCTACTGCCAGTACCAATAGAATTATTATTGTTTTTTTCATCATTACATCTACTTCCTTTCTAATATATTTTTTTTGCTTAAATACTCTTCCTCTGTTATTTCTCCTCTTACAAACTTTTCCTTCAGCAGTTCCAAATATGAGTCTCCTTCATTTCTGTTGTTTCTAGATCTCATCCATAGAATCAGTGCAAGGACTCCAATAATAAGGCCTATGCCTATAAATAAATCCCAACCTCCAAAGAAGCCGCAACAATTTTGAAGTCCAAATCTGTAAAATCCCCTGTTAAACATCATCATATACCCCTCCTTATTTTCTTAATACTTCCTTCATTCTCAAATATTCCTCTTCGTCTATATCTCCCTGAACAAATCTTTCCTTTAGCTTTTCTTCAGGATTCATTTTGCTACTTTCTCTTTGTTTGACTGGATTATCTCCTGTTACTAAAAAATATACAGCGACTCCAATTAACAATGCCACAATAATCATCATATTGATTCCTCCAATTCTTTTTCTTTCTTTATCTTTATTATGGAGTATAAATATGACTAGAATATGACTTATTAAAAATACACATGAAAAAACGGCCTTTCGACCGTTATTATTTATGTTTACTCATTTATTGTTGCTTTTTTTCTGTTTCTACTGATAATATTATCACCCTGTGAAATCAGCATCCCGACTAACATTAAAAATGCTCCAAAGTAACCCCTAAATGACATGATTTCACCTAAAAGGACAGCACCTCCAAGAGCCGCAAACACTGCCTCGGTACTTAATGCAATTGCTGCATGGGAAGGCTTTGCATGCCTCTGTGCCACAACCTGTAGTGTATATGCAACACCAACTGACATCAATCCTCCGTAAAGAATCGGAACTGCCGCACTTATTATATTTGCAATCTGGATATCCTCAAATACAAGTGCAACCATGAGACTTAATACCGAGCAGGTTGCAAACTGTGCCGATGAAAGCTTCAATGTATTGACCTTTGAGGCAAAGTGTCCAATCACAAGTATATGGGTTGCCCAGAAAAAAGCTCCAATAAGCTGCAAAAGGTCTCCAAACTGGATGGTGAAATCCTCGTTTATACTTAGAAAGTATAGCCCTATGGCAGCAACTATTGCTCCAACCCAGATAAATCCATTGGACTTCTGCTTGATGAACAGTCCCAGTATTGGAACCAGCACTATGTAAAGGCTTGTTATAAAGCCAGCCTTGCCCGCTGTTGTATATATCAGTCCAACCTGCTGAAGGGCTGCAGCTGTGAAAAGAACGCTTCCAGCAATCAATCCATACTTGAATATCTTCTTCTTGTCTTTCTCACCTTGTTCCTCCACAATCCCCTTACGCCTGTTAGACCCTTCAACAAAATATATAACAGGTATAAGGGAAAGGCTACCCAGTGCAAACCTGATTGCATTAAAGGTGAAGGCACCTATATAATCCATTCCAATCCTCTGTGCCACAAAAGCCAAACCCCAAATTGCAGCTGTTAAAAGCAGCAAGAGACTTGATCTCAATTCCTTGGTCATTATAAAATCCCCCAATTTCAGCTATTTATTAGTGTCTACTCCTATTACATTGTACAGGAATTATCAATTTATTTCTACCCTGAACGTATTATAACCATATTTTACAATAAATTAATAATACCTAAAGAATAATAAAATTCTGAATGGGTATGTTATAAGCGAAATACAATTTTTTGGTGGCCTTGATTAAAGGGAACTATAATGGACGCTTTTCCTTTTATGAGCCAATAGCGTAACCGACCTTAGAGGTCGGTTTTTGTGTTTTATTACATCAATGATCATCAATATACATAATAGATAAGGAATCCGATGCGCCTGGACAGCTAGACCGGATTCCTGGGACAAAAAAGCCTGTTGAGGCCTCTTTGTTGTGTTTTATTATACTCTATTTGTAATGTAAAAACAACAATATTGGCATTATTTCATTGAGGAGGTGATGCGGATGACTGGGAGTAGATGCTGACTACTTTATGAGGAGGTGGTTTATAAGAGTTAGGTGATGCAAAATAAATAGATGTTTCCTTTGGTTAATATTTAGAATAAATTTAAGAAAGGAGAATGTATATGTATTGGCAAAATATTCTAAAGTTAAAATATAACAGAATTTTTGCGATGCTGATGACGTTGGTACTAATCTTAGGCACCACGGTGAGCTTTGCAGCTCTACTCGAAAACACATATGATTTATCATACCAAGATGGTGACGATCCCGATACTTTCTATCACTGGGCTGAGTTTGATGGTGTTTTCTGGGAAGTAAGCCGTCCTGAAGGATCAGCTGGTACCGGAGTGTTTGACTCATTCCTAAGAATCCAGAGTAATGGCGTAGAAAAAGGCTATAACACAAATGGTCCTGTTGAGTTTGATACAAAAACTGGTTCATGGACCCATGCAATAACAATTAGCGAAATTCCTTATGGAACCGCTACAGTAGACGATATAACTTATTCTGGTTTCGAGTTTATGATTGATATAAATGAATCCACGCCAAAATCAATCATGAAAGTCGATGAATATCAATTCTGGCTGACTGGAGATCCAAATCTTACAGATTATCTCCCTACAGGTGAGGGACCTGACACACTTTGGAACATTGATAACGAAGAACCTGTTTGGATTGGAGAAATTGATTGGGACTTCGGTGCAGATGCGGCTATAGACAGACAGCTTATAATGGACTACTTGGTAAACTCAGGTAGTGGTGCTGCTGACTATAGAGTTCTAATTCCAGAAGACTATTTCTTTGATGCACTTGAAAAATACAACTCAAGAGAAGATTATGTAGACCTTGATCCAGAAACAGCATATCTCGTACTTTATGTTGAGCACAGTGAAGCTGATGCTGGTTTTGAAGAATGGGGTGTAAGAGTAGTTGAAAAAGGTGCATTGACAATAACAAAGAACTTCTCAGGATATCCAATGGGATATGTACTTCCAGAAGTTATTGTAAATGTATCCAACGGTATGGGTTATAGCCAAGATGTTCCCTTAAATATGGGCAACGATTGGACTGCTACACTTTCAGGTTTAATGCCTGGAGACTATACTGTAACAGAATATGATGTAGAAGGTTGGACAACAAGTTATCCAGAAGGCAATACGGTTGAGGTTATAGCTGATACTACTTCGAATATTGAAATTGATAATACTTTCGATAGAGGCTATCTGAAGGTTACCAAGGAGTGGACAGGCTATCCTGAACACGAAGACTTTGTTCTTCCTACCTCTATCTCTGGAACAATCACTGGACCTTTCGATTTCTATGAAGAGTTCACTATTACTTCCGGCGACGGTTGGGAGAAAACTTTCGGACCATTGCCTCCTGGTGAATATACTGTAACTGAGGATGGCACAACTGGTTGGACTACAACCATGGATCCATCTGATGGCGTAGTCAATGTCACTGCTGGTGAAATGGCTCAAGCTGTTAGTGTAGGTATAAGCAACGCATTCGATGAGGGCTATCTGAAGGTTACAAAAGAGTGGACAGGCTATCCTGAACACGAAGACTTTGTTCTTCCTACCTCTATCTCTGGAACAATCACTGGACCTTTCGA
>NZ_JBMEMN010000046.1:0-2842 GCF_049310905.1 Gudongella sp. DL1XJH-153 | reverse complement strand
GATCCATCTGATGGCGTAGTCAATGTCACTGCTGGTGAAATGGCTCAAGCTGTTAGTGTAGGTATAAGCAACGCATTTGATGAAGGCTATCTGAAGGTAATAAAAACATGGTCTGGTTACCCAGATGGCTTTGAAGATTATCCTGATAGCGTAACTGGAACCATCACCGGTCCTTTCGGATACGATGAAGACTTTGAACTCTTTGGTCCTGATTGGGAAGATACTTTCGGACCATTGCCTCCAGGAACCTACACCGTTTCTGAAGTTTCAATAGAAGGCTGGACAACCAGCTACCCATATGGAAGCAGTGCGGTAGTTGTAGCTGGAGCTGAAGAGGATGCAGTTGAAATTGAAATCAACAACGATTACAACATGATTCTAATGGATGAGACTGCATGGGGATACCTCCCTGGTGAGTCCGAAGAAATTTGGGACTTTATAAAAACCAATAACTGGGGTTGGACAACTGAAATCACAGGAGTTGGCGAATATGAATTTGACCTTTATGCAGCTGCTGGACAAAACATCCTCTCCAATGGCTTCAAGGTTGGCATAGTTGAGGTTGAAGTTACAGAAGGTTCAGAAGGTATGTTCGACGTTGAAGTAACATATATCATAGATGAAGATCTTGATTATGATTACTGGTTGGATGAAGCTCATGTATGGATTGGTGATACTCCATTGCCAATGATGAAGAATGGCAAAATGACAAACGCACTTGGACAGTTTAATTACAGTCCAGATATCTCATCAGATGGACTTGAAGCACATGTTCTTGTTGAAGATGTAAAAGGTCCTTTCTGGATTGCACTTCACAGTGTAGTTCAGTGGTGGGAATAGATTGAACAATAAATAAGAAGAAGGAGCAGAATCTCTGCTCCTTCTTCCTATTTAACAACCTTTTCAATAAATGTTTTTACCAGCTCAGGATCAAGCTGAGTTCCGGCTATAGCCTTTAATTCCTCCACTACTTTTTCACTTACCATGGCTTTTGTGTATGGTCTTTCACCTGTCATGGCTTCGTAGGTATCTGCCACCGCAATTATTCTAGACAATAGTGGTATGTCCTCCCCTGACAATCCCTCTGGATATCCACTTCCATTCCATCTTTCATGGTGATGAAGTATTATTTCTGCAAGATATGCATACTCCGTGGTGCTTTTAAGTATTTGATAGCTTGTTTCTGGATGCTGCTTGAAAAGATCATAATCTTCTCTGCTGAGTGGTTCAACTTTATTCAAAAGCTCTTCAGGTAAAACAATCTTGCCTATGTCGTGTAGTTCACCTGCCTTTTTTACATCCTCACAAATCCTTTTACCGTACCCCATTTCCTTGGCCAGGTTCTCGCAATAATAAGCAACCCTTTCAGAGTGTCTCTTCTCAAAATCATGCCTTCTGTTTACATTATCAAGAATGACCCTAATAATCTGATTCTGCGTTTCCTTTGCAGTTTTTATCTTATTACGGTACATCATGGAGTCAGCTTCTTTTATAATATCTGTTATGCTCGTCCCATCAGAGTATTTTGTGGAGTAGCCCACTGCTACTGAAACTGTCATGGAATCAATTTCAAGTTCAGAAACAAAATCCTGAATTCTACACTTTATCTTGTCTGCATCTAATTTATTTGTCCTTGGAAGTAGAACTATAAACTCATCCCCTCCCAGCCTTCCTATTATATCATCATCTCTACATGCCTTTTTTACACATTTTGCCACATTGACCAAAACCTGATCTCCAATCTGATGCCCAAAGGCATCATTAGTGAGCTTCAAACAATTTATATCCAGCATCATGATTGTAAAAGGATGATTTCTTGGTGTATCAAGTCTATCTATCGAATCTTCTATATATCTTCTGTTGTACATCTCTGTAAGATGATCATGGAAGCAAAGATTTTTTATTTTTCTCTCCTCAGCCTTGTTCAAGGATATATCTCTTGCAAATCCAACAATAAGACCTTTTTCCTCATCAAACAAAGAAGTTGTTATTTCAATCTCATATGTATTTCCATCTTTACCTTTGTGAACTGTTTCAAACCTGTCTTTTCCTACTGTCAATATCTTATTTATTCTGTTTTTTATTCCCCTTACTGTTTCCTTCACTTCAAGATCTGAAATTTTCATATAAAGCAGTTCTTCTCTGGAATATCCACTCATTTTTGAAAATGCAGAGTTCACATCAAGAAAATTTCCCTTCTCATCTATAACCCAGAAAGCATCCAGGGATGTTTCCAATACAGCCCTTAAATACCTCCTGTTCTCCTTTAGCTCCATTTCTACTTGATACTTGTCTGTTACATCCCTTATTATACCAATTATCCCTAAAACATTTCCGTCTTTATCGTAATAGGGTGACTTAACGGTTTCCAGTCTCATTTTTCTACCATCCTTGCTAATTCCCCACAATTCATTTTTTATTGATTTTAAGGTCTTTAGTATTTCCTTGTCCTGCTCATTGAAGATTTTTGCCTTTTCTGCATTGTGCAAGTCATGATTTGTGAGACCAATGACTTCCTGGATTGTCAACCCGTGATAATCAGCATATGCTTCGGTACAATTAATGTATACTCCCTTTTTGTTCTTGAAGAAAATCATATCCTCACTTGAATTCAGTATGGTCTCAAGCATGGCATCCGAGAACTGATGTACCAGCTTATTATCTTCCAAGTTGTCTTGGATTACATTATCTGACAAGTTTTGATCTCTTCTTTTCTCAGTATCCATCATTGTCCTCCTGAAATAATTTAGTACATCTATTAAATATGTATTTGTCAATCGAAATCTGTACCATATTTTAATCGAAAACTGGTCCACTTAAGCGTAGTTTAATCACTTCTGTT
>NZ_JBMEMN010000045.1:0-17556 GCF_049310905.1 Gudongella sp. DL1XJH-153 | reverse complement strand
AAAAAAAGTCTGAATCAATTCCATTCACAATGATTCAGACTCAACTATCTATTAACTTGCTGCAAAACTCCGGAATATCTATATTAATTTATTTTGAGTATGTTATAATGTAGACGAAGTGATTCAAATACAACGGAGGTGCATTAATTTTATGAGGAAAATCCTTATAACTGGTGGCCTTGGGCAAATAGGCTCAGAGCTTACCAAAAAAATGAGATACATCTACGGCAATGATAATGTCGTAATGAGTGATATGCAGGCAAAGGATACACACAAGGATCTTATTGAGAGCGGACCGTTTGAAGTTCTTGATATTCTTGACAAAGCAAAGATGGGTAATGTAATTGAGAAATACAAGATAAACACTGTTGTAAACCTGGCTGCAATACTTTCAGCAGTTGGTGAGGCCAAGCCTGGACTTTGCTATGATGTAAACATGAATGGACTCTATAACGTATTGGAGCTTGGAAGAGAAAAGGATCTTTCAATATTTACTCCAAGTTCAATAGCAGTCTTTGGGGAAAGCACACCTAAGGACAAGACTCCACAGGATACAATAATGAGACCAGGAACAATGTATGGTGTTACCAAGGTTGCAGGAGAGAACCTTTGTGATTATTACTACAAAAAATTTGGCGTTGACACAAGGGGAGTGAGATTCCCTGGACTGATTTCAAACGATACACTTCCAGGTGGAGGAACTACAGACTATGCAGTACACATTTACTATGAAGCATTAAAAGAGAAGAAATATACCAGCTTTATAGATAAAGGCACACAGATGGACATGATGTATATGCCAGATGCATTAGATGCAATAATTCAGCTTCTTGAAGCTGATCCAACCAGACTGAAGCATCGAAACGCATTCAATATTACCGCAATGAGCTTTGATCCTGAAGATATGGCAGAATCAATAAGAAAACATATCCCAGAATTCCAATTGGATTATGATGTTGATCCAGTTAGACAATCGATTGCCGATTCATGGCCAAATTCACTGGACGATTCTGAAGCAAGAGCTCAGTGGGATTGGAATCCTAAGTACCTTTTGGATGATATGACTTCAGATATGCTGGAAAAGTTGAGAATTAAACTGAATATAATGGGCTAATTGCTCAAAAACAAGGCTGGGAATTTTCCCGGCCTTGTGTGCTTTTTAATGTTGACAATATTACCCGGATATACTATACTATATTTGGAATACCGACTAAATGAGTTGGGATTAAAGAGGTGATGAAATGAAATTGTCAACCAAGGGAAGATATGGCCTTATGGCGATGTACCAATTAGCCCAGGATTATGGGAATGGACCAATTTCTCTGAAATATGTTGCAGAAAAACAGGGATTAAGTGAAAACTACCTGGAGCAACTGTTTTCAAGTCTAAAAAAGGATGGGTTATTGAAAAGTGTTAGAGGCGCATACGGAGGATACATGCTTTCAAGGATGCCTGAGGAAATAACAGTGGGTGAGGTGCTGAGATCTCTGGAAGGACAGATGTCACCATCTGATTGCGTCGCGAATGGAAGCCACGACTGCAGCAGGGATGACAGATGTGCTACCCAATGGGTATTGGGGCAGATTAAGACCAGTATCGACCAGGTTATTGACTCAATAACCCTTAAGGATATGATTAATGACGACAATGTAATAAATGCAGAATTGGGGGGAGAATAATGGAAAAAATGATATATATGGACCATTCAGCTACAACACCAGTAAAAAAAGAAGTCCTTGATGAAATGCTTCCCTACTTTTCCGAATACTATGGGAATCCTTCAAGTATTTATGCACTGAGCAGCAAATCCAAGCTTGCGATTGACAAGGCAAGAGAGCAAGTGGCAAAGGGATTGGGTGCGAAGAAGAATGAGATATATTTCACAGGTGGCGGCTCCGAAGCTGATAACTGGGCAATAAAGGGAATAGCATACAGACACAGGGAAAAGGGGAACCACATAATCACCACAAAAATTGAGCACCATGCGGTTTTACACACATGTGAATACCTTGAAAAACAAGGCTTTACGGTTACTTATCTAGATGTTGATGAATATGGCATGATAAACTTGGAAGATCTTGAAAATGCAATTACCCAAGAGACTATTCTTATTTCCATCATGTTTGCCAATAATGAAATTGGAACCATTCAGCCTATAAGGGAAATCGGTGATATAGCAAGAAAACATAAGGTTTTATTCCACACAGATGCAGTACAGGCTGTAGGTAGTGTTAAAATTGATGTTAATGAAATGAACATAGACCTTCTTTCCATGTCTGCTCATAAGCTTTATGGTCCAAAAGGTGTTGGAGCTCTTTATATCAGACAGGGAACCAGATTGGATAATCTAATAGCGGGTGGAGCTCAGGAGAGAAACAAAAGGGCAGGAACAGAGAATATTGCAGGAATCGTCGGAACGGGAAAAGCAGTCGAACTTGCATACGAACATCTGGAAGAAAACAACACGAAACTTATTTCCTTAAGAGAGAGAATGATAAGGGGAATACAGGAAAAGATTCCATATGTAAGATTAAATGGGCATCCAGAAAAGCGTCTGCCAGGAAATGTTAATTTTTGTTTTCAATATATTGAGGGGGAGTCATTGCTTCTTAGTCTTGATATGGTAGGAGTTGCCGGATCCAGTGGCTCGGCATGCACATCAGGATCACTTGACCCGTCACATGTATTGTTGTCAATTGGATTGCCACATGAAATAGCTCATGGATCCTTGAGATTGTCCTTGGGGTTAAGCAATACTGAGGAAGAGGTTGACTATGTTGTGGAGCAGCTTGTTGAGATCGTTGACAGACTTAGAAAGATGTCACCGTTGTATGATAAAGTTCAGGGGGGAATATAAATGTATTCAGAAAAAGTCATGGAGCACTTTACACATCCTAGAAATGTAGGAGAAATTGAAAATGCTGATGGTGTAGGTGAAGTAGGAAATGCAAAATGTGGGGACATTATGAGAATGTACCTTAAAATAGATGGAGATGTAATCACGGATGTAAAATTCAAGACTTTTGGTTGTGGTTCAGCTATTGCATCATCAAGCATGGCCACCGAATTGATCAAGGGAAAGACGGTCTCGGAGGCAATGGATCTTACCAACAAGGCTGTTGCAGATGCTCTCGATGGACTGCCTCCTGTTAAGATGCACTGTAGTGTATTGGCTGAACAGGCCATAAAATCAGCACTTGTTGATTATTCACTAAAATCAGGGGTAAAAATTGAGGGACTGGAAGATGTTGACTTTGATGATGAACATCTACATGACCTTACAGAAGAAGAGGAAGAATAATTATTGACTAATAAAGACTTTGGTTCGAGATGGCATTGAAACATCCAGCCATGGTCTTTGTTTGTTCAGGGGTGATCATATGTCAATAAACACACCACCTTCCCTTTTTATAAATCTGGTATGGATACTTACAGCCCTGCTATTGGCCCTTGTCATCTATTACCTGATTAATATCGGGAACATGTATGTACCAAGGAAAAAAGTCATTAAGTACAATACAAGGCTGATACTATGGGTTATCATTACCCTATTCGGTCTGTATTTTGTTACGCTTCTTTTTAAAAGGTACACACTTGTCGCTGATACCTTCTACACAATAATTATTTCCATGATACTTGCATATTTCTTAAATCCTCTGGTGAATTATTTTGAGAAGAGGGGATTAAAAAGAATATTTGCGACACTGACAGTGTACTTGATAATACTGGCAGTCATTTCTGTTCTTTCTATATCAGTCTTGCCAAGGACAGGTCGTGAGATAAAAAGACTGGCTACAAATTTTCCGGATTATGTAAATGCAGTGACTTTATGGATGAACAATCTCTATGCAGGATACTCAGACACTTTGACTGAGATGCCAGAGCTCTTGGCAAGCATAGAAGATGTCATGTCGCAGAATATCGAAAGAGTGCAATCCGGTATAGCCAGTGGTGTTGAAGGATTCGTCCTGAGCATAGTCGGAATATTTACAAGAATCATAAGCTGGATTCTTACACCAATACTTACTTTCTATTTTCTTGTTGACAAGGAACACTTTATTGACAAATTCAGAAAACTGATCCCTAAAAAACACAAAGAAGATATACTGGAGCTATTGAGGGAAATTGACACAGCCATGTCCCAGTTTATAAGAGGAAGACTCTTAATGGCTGTTATGGTTGGTATTGCAACAACAATATTTCTTTTTATGATGGGTATAGAATTTGCAATCGTAATAGGATTTATAACAGGTCTGGCAGATATAGTACCATATATCGGACCATTTTTAGGATTCCTGCCGGCTGTTATATTCGCATTTATAGCCAGCCCGATCAAGGCACTTTGGGTAGGTGTGTTTTTTATATTGATCCAATGGGTAGAAAACAATATTCTTGGACCGAAGGTACTTGGCAAGTCTACGGGGATGCACCCTCTTACAATACTTCTTGCAATTATAGTTGGAGGTACAATATTCGGTGTTATGGGTATGATTCTTTCAGTTCCTGCAGTCAGCATATCGATGATTCTTTTTGAATACTTTAAGAAAAGACTTGCTGAACGGTATCCCAATGATGCTGGAGACCAGGACCTATTGTAAATTGACAAATACAGGGCTTTACTTTAAAATAATATAGATAGGACTTGCCTCCCTAAAGGGAGGATTTTTCTAATATTAAGGGACGAGGTGTATGTATGAAAAAATTAGGACTTCACGAAATAAGAAAGGAATATCTGGACTTCTTTAAAGAGAAGGACCATCTGGTGGCACCCAGCTTTTCATTGGTTCCAAAAAATGATAAATCACTGTTGCTGATCGGAGCCGGAATGGCACCTTTGAAACCCTACTTTACCGGAGATGCAGTTCCACCACATAATAGAATGGTAACCTGTCAGAAATGTATCAGAACAGGTGATATAGAGAATGTTGGAAGAACAGCAAGGCATGCTACATTCTTTGAAATGCTTGGGAATTTTTCCTTTGGGGATTACTTCAAGAAGGAAGCGGTTGCATGGGCATGGGAATTTTTGACGGAGAGAATGGAAATTGATCCTGAACTTCTTTGGGTTAGTGTCTATTATGAGGATGATGAGGCATACGACATATGGAAAGATGATATAGGAGTACCTGAAGAAAAAATTGTAAGACTTGGTAAAGAAGATAATTTCTGGGAACTTGAGGTAGGACCTTCAGGACCCTGTTCAGAGATTTATATAGACCGAGGAGAATCCTTTGGATGTGGTCATGAGGACTGTAAACCAGGCTGTGACTGCGATAGATTTCTTGAGGTTTGGAATCTTGTATTTACACAGTTTGACAAGGATGAAAAAGGTGTTTATCACCCATTGTCAAATCCAAATATTGACACTGGAATGGGACTTGAGAGAATTGCCGCAATAATGGAAGATGTAAATACGATTTTTGATATAGGTGCGATAAACGACATCCTTAGAAAAGCTGAGGAAATCAGTGGATATGAATATGGCACTGATTTGGCCAAGGATGTTTCTGTCAGACTAATCACTGACCATACAAGGGCAATGACATTCCTTGTAAGTGACGGAGTGATTCCAGGAAACGAAGGCAGAGGATATGTTCTGAGAAGACTTATCAGAAGAGCTGCAAGACATGGCAAGCTGCTTGGAATTGAAGAAGGTTTCCTTCATAGAATGGCTGGAGTAGTAATTGACTCATGGCAGGTAGAGTACAATGAACTGAAGGAAAATGAAGTTCAGATCAAGAAGATAATAAAAGCAGAGGAAGAAAAGTTTCAGGAAACAATAAATGCAGGCCTTTCAAGACTTGAAGACTATATTAATGAAATGAAGAAGTCAGGAGCCGAAGTATTCAGTGGAGAAAAGGCATTCAAGCTCTATGACACTTATGGATTCCCACTTGAACTGACTGAAGAAATCCTTGAGGAAAAAGAGATAGAGCTTGACAAAGAAGAGTTCAAGGTTCAAATGGAAGCTCAGCGACAAAGGGCCAGAAGTGCAAGAAGCGAGACTGACGGTGGCTGGGGTGGCAATGATGATGAGTTGACAAAGGGCATTAAGTCAGCCTTTAAGGGTTACCTTAGAACAACTTTGGAAAGCAAACCTCTGATTCTTATTAAAGAAGGCGAAAGAGTAAGTCTTTTAAGCGAAGGCGAAGAAGGTCATGTTATGCTTAAAGAGACTCCTTTCTATGGTGAACAAGGTGGGCAGGTAGGAGACCGTGGAACATTCACTTGGGATGGCGGAAAAGCTTCTGTTCATGAGACCAAGCTTACACATGATGGGGAACCAATTCACTTTGTCGAGATTATTGAAGGTCATTTAAAGGAAGATACCATGATACTGGCTAAGGTTGATGATGAACTAAGGGATTCAACCAGAAGAAATCACTCAGCTACTCATCTTCTGCACAAGGCTTTGAAAACTGTTCTTGGAAATCACGTTAACCAGGCTGGTTCATTGGTTATGCCAAACAGGTTAAGATTTGACTTCACTCATTTTGAAGCTATAAGCAAAGAGAATCTTCAAGAAATTGAAGAGCTTGTCAACAGACAGATACTAAGAGGACTCCCTGTTCTGACTAAGGAAGAATCTCTAAAGGAAGCACAAGAACAAGGTGTTACAGGTCTTTTCGAGGGAAAGTATGGTGAAACTGTAAGAGTTGTAAGCATGGGTGATTACTCACAGGAGCTTTGTGGTGGAACTCACGTTACAAACACTGGACAGATTGGTCTCTTTAAAATTGTTTCTGAAGGGGGGATTGCCTCTGGAACCAGAAGAATTGAGGCTCTGACAGGAATAAATGTATACCACTATCTCAACCATATGGAAGAGGAGCTTGATGAAGTTGCATCAATAATCAAGGCCAACAGACAGAATCTAAAGGAACGAGCGAAAGGTCTTCTAGAGGAGTCAAAGGAAAAAGATAGACAGATCAGCAAAATGAAGGATAAGCTATCTGCAAATATTGCAGATGAAATCCTTTCTCAGGCAACTGAAATTAAAGGCATAAAACTGATAACACATATATCATCTGATCTGGATATGAACGGACTGAGAAATCTTGGAGATGAATTGAAGGCGAGATTGGGATCTGGTGTCGTTGTACTTGTTTCAACAGGAGGCGACAAGGTATCCTTTGTAGCCATGGCAACAAAGGATGTAACATCAAGAGGAGTTCACTCAGGCAATATAGTTAAAGCTGTCGCAACAGCAACAGGCGGAAGCGGAGGCGGAAGACCTGAGATGGCACAGGCAGGTGGAAAAGACAAGTCTAAACTTGCAGAGGCAATGGACTCCGTGGAAGGTTTACTTGCTGATCAGATAAAATAGCCATAAAAAAAGCTTCCAATGATGGAGACTTATGTTATAATAGATTAGAGGGGTGATAGTGTGGATGAGAAAATGAATGAAACCATGAAGTTTGAAGCAGCAAAGGAAACACCAGTGGAACCTCGTGAAATACTATTCTCTGTTTTTGACTCCCTGGAGGAAAAGGGATACAATCCCATTAATCAGATAATAGGGTATATACTATCAGGGGACCCTACCTATATTACAAGCCATAACAATGCAAGGTCGTTAATTAGAAAAATCGAGCGAGACGAGTTGTTGGAGGAAATACTTCGAGCATACTTAAAAAGCACAAAAGATTAATTATAATGGATGGATGGCTGACACAGGCTATCCATCTTTATTTATGATATAATACATTTACAAGGAGCTGTAATGGGAAATGGAAAAGACAACATTAGGTAAATCTGGAATAGAAGTGTCCAGACTTTGCTTTGGATCACTTACAATGACGCCCTTCCAAGCTAATCTTTCCCAAGATCAAGGCGCAGCACTTATAGAGTACGCATTTGAAAAGGGAATCAGTTTTATTGATACGGCTGAGATTTATGAGAATTACGAATATATACGGAGGGCACTTAAAAGCATAAAGAGAACCGACTATACCATCTCAACCAAAACTTATGCTTATACTGAAGAAATGGCCGAGAATAGTCTCCACAAGGCAATGAAGGAAATCGGAACAGACTACATTGACATTTTTCTACTGCATGAGCAGGAAAGCATACATACCATAAGAGGACATTATCCTGCAATCGAATACCTGCTTAAAGCCAAGGAAGCCGGAAAAATAAGGGCATTGGGAATATCCACCCACAAAATAGCCGGAGCAAAAGCCTTGAGGGATTACCCTGAGTTGGACATCCTGCATCCAATAGTCAATATGGAAGGGATAGGGATTCACGATGGGAAAATTGATGAAATGTTAAATGAATTGGAATACCTTTACAATAGTGGAAAAGGTATTTATGGGATGAAACCTCTTGGAGGAGGACATCTGATAAAAAGGGCTCAGGAAGCTCTCAGTTATGTTGTAGAGAAGCCATATATCCATTCCATAGCAATCGGGATGCAATCAAGGGATGAGATTGATGCCAATGTACAAATGCTGGAAAATGGGTATATTGAAAGAGTGACAAAAGACAGACTTCAAAAAAACAATAGAAGGTTGATTGTCCAGGATTTTTGCCAAGCTTGTGGAAAATGTGTAGAACGGTGTCAGCAGGGTGGAATTACAATTGTTGATGGTATGGCAAGGTCAAATGACAAATGCATACTTTGCGGATACTGTGCAACGGTGTGTCCCGAGTTTTGTATAAAAGTGATATAATGGAGAAAATATGGAGAGAATACTAGGATTTGATGTTGGAACAAAGAGAATCGGAGTAGCAGTAAGTGATCCTTTGGGTTTTACAGCTCAAGGAGTTATGACAATTGAGAGAATTGGCATGAAAAAGGATATGTTGGCAATCGAAGAGCTTCTTGAAAAGTATGAGGTCAAGAAGGTCGTTGTAGGCATGCCTAAGAATATGAATGGTACCATTGGACCATCAGGGGAGATGGCACAAAAAATTGGAGAGAAAATAAAGAATAAGTTTAACATAGAAGTAATTTATGTGGATGAAAGGCTAAGCACTGTATCTGCTGAAAGAGTCCTGATTCAGGGTGATGTTCGCAGAGAAGACCGAAAGAAGTACATCGATAAAGTCGCAGCTACATATATTTTACAAACTTATCTTGATTCAATATAAGAGATGAAGGAGGAAATTATGACTGAAAAACATACGTTCTACGATGAGCTTGGAAATGAGATTGAATTTGTTGTAAAGGCAAAATTCAGTATGGATGATAACGATTATGTTGCGCTTTTACCAGCAAATGAAATAGATGCCATGACCTATATCCTAAGAATTGAAATGGATGATGAGGGAGACGAAATATTGGTAGGAATAGATCATGATGAGTTGGAGGAAGCAAAGGATATATACGAAGAGCTCGTAAAAGAGAACCTACAATAAGGCAGGTGGAAATACTGTGGAAGCCATGATTAAACAGTTTATGAAAAAGCTTCAAAGCGAAGGATTTAAATACACAAACCAAAGAGAAGAAGTTCTTAGAATTCTATTGAAAAATAAGAATTCCCATATGAGTTGTGATGAAGTCCATAGCATAGTGTCAAACGACAGTAAAGATGTGGGAATAGCCACAGTTTACAGAACCCTGCAACTATTTGAGAAACTGGGAATAGTATATAAGATTAATTTTGACGATGGTGTAAGCCGTTATGAGTTGAATTTCGGAACCGAGAATCATCACCATCATCATTTAATATGCACGAATTGCGGAAGCGTGACGGAAGTGAAGCTGGATTTACTGGAATCCCTTGAAGATGAAATCGAAAAAGAGGAAGGGTTTATAATTCAGGATCATAATGTCAAATTCTATGGAATATGCAAGGACTGCAAGGATAAAAAAGAGAGCGATAGAGAAGAAAATACAGAGGAAAAATACAAGGAGTGATAAAGTGGCAAAGCAAAACAAATTAAAAATAATCCCTTTAGGTGGAATGGGAGAGATCGGTAAGAACATTACTGTACACGAGTACAAGGATTCCATAGTCTTGGTTGACTGCGGAATGACATTTCCAGAGGACGAAATGCTGGGCGTGGATATTGTAATTCCGGACATATCTTACCTTATCAAAAACAAGGATAAAATTAAGGGATTGGTAATAACCCATGGTCATGAGGACCACATAGGGGCGATTCCTTATGTCCTTAAGAAGATCAACTTTCCTATCTACGGAACAAAGTTAACATTGGGATTATTGACAAACAAACTAAAAGAGCATAATTTAAAGAACGTTGACCTAAATGTTGTAGCACATGGAGACAAGATTAAACTTGGACATTTTAGTGCAGAATTCATAAGAACGACGCACAGTATACCTGACAGTGCTGCAATAGCATTGACAAGTCCAATTGGGACTGTAATACAGACAGGTGACTTTAAGGTTGACTTTACGCCAATAACTGGTGAGACAACGGATTTGAACAGGTTTGCAGAACTTGGTAACAAGGGAGTTCTGGCATTGTTGTCAGACTCGACAAATGCAACCAGACCTGGATATACACTGAGTGAAAGCACAGTTGGAGAGACCTTCAGGGATCTTTTCTACAAGGCTGAAGGCAGAATCATAGTTGCTACCTTTGCATCAAATGTATACAGAGTTCAGCAGATTATTGATGCAGCTGAGCTTAACAACAGAAAGGTTGTAATGTCAGGAAGATCCATGATCAATGTAACAACAGTTGCAGCAGAACTTGGATTCCTTAAATACAAGGAAGGTACAGTAATAGATATAAAGGATATGAACAAATACAGCAAGGATGAACTGGTTCTAATTATGACCGGATCACAGGGAGAACCATTGAGCGCCCTTACAAGGGTCGCTGCAGGCGAGCACAGACAAATCCAGCTTTACAATGACGACCTTGTAATTCTTTCAGCAACAGCAATACCTGGTAATGAAAAAGCTGTTACCAAAACCATAAACAGACTGGTTGAAAAGGATATTAAAGTAATTTACGAATCACTTGCTGATATTCACGTATCAGGTCATGCATGTGAGGAAGAGTTGAAGCTTGTACACAATCTTATTAAACCCAAATTCTTCATACCAGTTCACGGCGAACCAAAGCACCTAAAGCGTCATGCTGAATTGAGCAGAGCCATGGGTACACCTGCTGAGAACATTTTTGTTATGGAGAATGGCCAGACTCTTGAATTAACCAAAAACACTGCTGAAATAGGGGCTTCAGTTCCATCAGGACACATTCTTGTGGATGGCCTTGGAGTTGGAGATGTTGGTAATATTGTTCTTAGGGACAGAAAGCATCTTTCAGAAGATGGTCTTTTAGTGGTTGTTATAACCATGGACAAGAAGGAGAAAAAGATTGCTTCGAGTTTTGACATTGTATCAAGAGGTTTTGTATATGTAAGGGAATCTGAAGATCTTATGGTCGAGGCAAGAAAAGTAGTGGCCAAGACCCTTCAGTCATGCGAAAGTAAAAAAATAACAGATTGGTCAAGTATAAAATCAAATGTAAGGGATGACTTAAGAAGCTTCCTTTACAGTACAATAAAAAGAAATCCAATGATACTTCCAATAATTATGGAAGTCTAGAAAGGAAGATTCTTAATGGGCATCAGACTCTTAATGTATCTGGCGGTTATACTGTTGGGAACACTAATTGGAGCAAGGGCAAAAATCAACAAAAAATTAAGCGGAAGACTGGGCAGTATACAAACTGCCTGTCTTCTTTTGTTGCTTTTGGTCATGGGGATAAAGATAGGAATGGATAAGGATGTTATTGACTCCTTCTTTTCCATAGGATATTCAGCAATAATAATAAGTATTTTCACCGTAGGCTTCAGCATACTGGGAGTTAAGCTTGTCAGTGGATACGTGACAGGAGGTAAGAGCTGATGACAGGAAAAATTTTAGGATCAGTAGTTGCAGGAGTTGTACTTGGATACTTCTTGTTGCCAGTATGGGTTCTAGACTATACCGACCTGATTATTGATATTGGACTAATGCTTCTTTTATTTTTTGTGGGTATAGATATAGGAATAAACCGTTTTGTTTTTGGAAGAATTAGAAATATGGGATTGAGGATTGTCTTGATTCCAGTTATGATAATAGGAGGAAGCATACTTGGTTCAGCTCTGGCCGGACTGATACTTGGAATGCCTTTTAATGAGGCAGGTGCAGTAGGTGCAGGACTTGGTTGGTATACACTGTCGTCAATACTGATGGCAAACTACTCAAATGAGCTTTCAACACTGGCATTTCTGGCAAATGTTGTTAGAGAAATGCTGGCTTTTATCATTATACCGATTGTTGCAAAGAAACTTGGCTTTTTCAGTGCCATTGGACCAGCAGGCGCAACAGCCATGGACACGGGTCTGCCAATAATATCCAGGGCAACCGATTCAGAAACTGCAATAGTTGCTTTTATTTCAGGTGCAATCTGCACTTTTTCGGTACCAATCCTGGTGCCACTAATCTTGAATCTATAGTAATGAGGTGAATGAGAATATGAAAATACGTTATATCACAAAGGCAAGTTTAATAGCTGCAATCTACCTTGTGCTTATACTAATTCAGGCTCTGCCGTTTCCGGTAGCAAATCTTACATTTGGACCTGTTCAGCTTAGAATAGCCGAAGGGCTTACACTATTACCATTGATGGAGCCGGCGGCAGTACCGGGATTGTTTATTGGGGTACTTCTTGCCAATTTCCTGTTGGCACCTTATTCAGGTTTCGGACTTGTGGATATCATAGGTGGATCACTAGTGACGCTACTTGCGGCTTACCTGACTTCAAAAGCAAAAAACAAATACGTCGGAATGGTTCCACCAATACTACTTAACGGACTAATAGTATCAATATGGGTGTCATATTTCACAAAGATACCATACATCTACACTGCCTTGGGAATAACAGCCGGACAGTTTGTTTCTGTTGTGGTTTTTGGAAGTGTGATTCTTTATGTCTATGAAAAGGCTTCAAAATACAGGGAATGGTAGAAGGTGTCTTAAATGAGCAGTGTAAATGAAGATTATATTACCAGCTATATCAGGGATATTGTTCCTGAAAAATGCGGACAGCTGAAGATGATGGAAGACTACGCCCATCAGAATAATGTTCCAATAATTGAACCTGAAGTAGGTCAGCTTATTTCGGTTTTATTGAAGCTGCACAAACCAAAGGAAATTCTAGAAGTTGGCACGGCAATAGGCTACTCAGCTCTTCTAATGGCCCAAAACCTTCATGGTAACTGGAACATTACAACAATGGAAAAGAATCCTGAGATGATCGAAAAGGCGTTGGAATACTTCCAGGAATCACCTTACGGAGACAGAATAAGAATTATTGAAGGGGATGCAAGGGAAACCTTCCCTCATCTTACAAAAAAGTATGACTTCATTTTTCTGGATGCTGCAAAAGGACAATACATGGAGTTTCTCAGGTTTGCCATGGACCTTCTAGAGCCAGGTGGACTGATTGTATCAGACAATGTCCTATACAAGGGAATGGTTGCTTCAGACAAATTGGTGGTAAGAAGAAAAAGAACAATAGTAAACAGACTCAGGGAATTCCTTGAGCACATCAACAATATGCAAGGGTACACATCAAGCGTACTTCCTCTGGGAGACGGAGTTGCCCTAACCTTTAAGGAGGACTTGATTTGAGGAATTTGGAGCTTCTGGCACCAGCAGGTGACCTGGAGAAACTTAAGATGGCAATAATATATGGAGCAGATGCGGTTTATCTTGGGGGAGAAGCCTTTGGGATGAGAAAAGCATCCAAGAATTTCACTCTTGAGGATATCGAAGAAGGTGTCTCTTTTGCTCATGAAAGAGGAAAAAAAGTGTATGTTACTTTAAATATAGTGCCACATGACAAGGACATGGAAGGTCTTGAAGAATATGTCCTGGATCTTCAAAAAATTGGAGTCGATGCATTTATAGTCTCAGACCCTGGCATGTTCACTGTTATTAAAAGAACAACTCCGGACATGGAAATCCACATAAGTACACAGGCAAGTGTCACAAACTACGAGACCATAATGTTCTGGTACAATCTTGGGGTTCGAAGAATAGTCCTTGCAAGAGAGCTATCCTTTCAAGAAATTGAGACTATCACCAAGAAGCTGCCAGAGGACTTGGATATCGAAGCATTTGTACACGGAGCAATGTGTATGAGCTATTCCGGACGTTGCCTGATTTCCAACTACATGACCGGTAGGGATGCAAATATGGGCGACTGTGCACAGCCATGCAGATACAAGTATCACCTAGTCGAAGAAAAAAGACCTGGAGAATATTTTCCAATAGAAGAGCATGATGAAGGAACATTCCTATTCAATTCAAAGGATCTTTGCATGATTGAGCACATTCCTGAAGTAATAGACTCAGGAATTCTGAGCTTAAAGATTGAAGGAAGAGTCAAAAGCTCCTACTATGTTGCAACTGTAATAAGGTCATACAGAATGGCACTCGATGAATATTTAAGGGATTCCGAAAACTACCACTACACTCCGGAATGGCTGAATGAAATTAAAAAAGTAAGCCACAGGGACTTTACAACGGGATTCTACTTTAAAAAACCAGGGACTGAAGACCACGTATATACAAACAGTTCATATATACGAGGCTACGACTTTGTGGGAATGGTTTTGGATTATGATGGAGAAACCGGAATTGCAACAGTTGAACAAAGAAACAGAATGTTTGTTGGAGATGAAATTGAAATATTTGGTCCCGGCAAGAATTATTTTGTTCAAAAAATTGAAAAAATGTGGGATAATGAAATGAATGAGATTGATGTAGCACCACACCCGCAACAGATAATAAGAATAAAGACAGATCAGGAGGTCCAGCGCTACGACCTTCTTAGAAAAGGAAAAGAGGGGGAGGAATAGCATATGGACAGGCCCATTCTTATTGGTATAGCAGGAGGAACAGGTTCAGGAAAATCAACGGTTACCCGTGAAATTTTCAAAGCAATCACAGACAAGAACGTTGCTGTAATTGAACAGGATTCCTACTACAAGGATCAAAGTGAACTAAGCTATGAACAGCGAGTCCTTACAAACTACGATCATCCCTTTGCATTTGACAATGTTCTTCTTAAAGAGCATCTACAAAAGCTACTCAATGGAGAAGAAATTGAAAAACCAAGCTATGATTTTGAAAATCACAACAGAAAAAAAGAGACAGAAAAAGTAGAGCCAAGAGATATAATTATTCTTGAAGGTATTCTTATCCTTTATGATGAGGAGATAAGAGATCTTTTGGACATAAAAATATTTGTCGATACTGATTCTGATGTTAGGGTTATCAGAAGAATTCTAAGAGATATCAAGGAACGTGGACGAACTCTGGATTCTGTAATAATGCAGTATATGAATACCGTAAGACCCGCACATCTCCAGTTTGTAGAGCCTTCAAAGAGATATGCGGATATAATTATTCCTGAGGGTGGATACAACAAGGTAGCAATAGACATAATAATATCAAAGCTGAATGATATATTGAATAAAAAAACAATAATCACAAAATAACGAATAAAACGTCGGGAAAATTTTCAAAATGCAAAATTTTAACGGGGTTTTTCTTTTTTTGTAATTATTAAGATAAAATAATATACTGAATTGGAAATGGTTGGAAGGGGGATTTTGCCCTATTATTAGTAAATGGCTAGTTAAAGTGCTACCAATTCACAGAAATTTACGAATAATTAGTCATATTTCATGACAAATATTCATAAAACTGAAATAAAATGTTGATTATATGGCTCTAAGGTAGTAAAATGGGTAATAATAGAATATGTTATTGTATATATAAAACTAGATTTCGATATATAGTCCTGAAATGAGGAATTGAAATGCAAAAATCCACCTTAAAAATTGGAGAGTTGCTGCTTTATGCAGGAAAAATAAATACGGCTCAGCTAAAGGATGGACTGCAGGCCCAGGAAGGAAGCAATAAGAAACTGGGAGAAGTACTTGTTGAGCTTGGCCATGTTAACCAGGAGGATATTGTTGAAGTCCTGGAATTTCAGCTTGGATTTCCGAGGATTGATCTGAACAAGTACGAAATAAACCAATCTGTTGTAAATATGCTACCTGAGAGCATTGTAAGGAAATATAAGCTGATTCCAATCGACAAGCGAGACGGCAAGCTTATTGTTGCAATGGTTGATCCACTAAACTTTTTTGCAGTGGATGATATTAAACTATATACTAAGATGGAGCTGGAATCAGTTCTTTCCACAAGTGATGACATTACAAAACTGATTGATAGATATTATACGGCTTCAAGCACAAACAAAGTACTTGAAGAATTCACAGGTGAAGGAATGTTTGAGGACGACCAGGATGAGGTTGAGGATGCTGAAGTTACATCAGCACCGATTGTAAGGCTTATTAATTCCCTGTTCGACCAGGCAACGAGAACCAAGGCATCAGACATTCACATTGAACCCTATGCAGATGAAATAAGGGTAAGGTTCAGGATTGATGGAGACTTAAGGGAAATTACAAGTCTACCAAGAGCAAATCTGTCGGCAATAGTAACCAGAATAAAAATTATCGGAAAAATGAATATAGCTGAAAAGAGAGTTCCACAGGATGGACGTGTTGAGACAAAAATAAATGATCGCGAAATCGATATGCGTATCTCAACCCTTCCAACGGTTTACGGAGAGAAAATTGTAATCCGTCTTCTGGACAAGACAAGCTTCAACTTTACCAAGGAAGGTCTTGGATTAAGTAAATACAATCTGGATATGTTCAACAGCATACTTAAGTCACCATACGGGATGCTCTTGGTAACCGGACCAACAGGTAGCGGTAAGACAACCACTCTTTACACGGTTCTTCGGGAGCTGAACCAGATTGAAAAAAATATTATCACGGTTGAGGACCCGGTAGAGTACAGACTTGGTGGAATCAACCAGGTACAGGTAAATGTAAAGTCTGGACTGACATTTGCATCAGGACTCAGGTCAATTCTAAGACAGGACCCCGACATAGTAATGGTTGGAGAGATCCGTGACGGTGAAACTGCCCAGATTGCAGTAAGGGCAGCCATAACAGGTCACCTTGTACTTTCAACGCTTCATACCAACGACTCGCCATCAACAATTGCCAGACTGATAGACATGGGAATCGAACCATACATCGTATCATCAGCTGTAGTGGGAATTGTATCCCAAAGACTTGTAAAGACCCTCTGCGAAAAGTGCAAGGAACCTTACGAGGCCAACTATTCTGAAAAGAAGATGCTAGGCTTAGAAGAAGACAGCACAATGATACTGCACAAGCCAGTGGGCTGCAATGCCTGCAACGCAGGCTACTCAGGACGAGCAGCAGTTCATGAAATAATGCCAGTTAATGAAGAAATTCGTAAACTGATAGATTCAGGAGCCACAACTGACAAGATCAGGGACAAGGCTTTGGAAGAGGGTATGACAACTCTGTTCCATTCGGCACTGGCTCTTGCTGAAAGCGGAAGAACCAGTTTTGAAGAAGTTATGAGAGTTGGATATACTCTCGGTTAGGAGGTGTGCGCCAGTTCGGTGACAGATATTTAGCTGGTGGGAATCCAGCCTGGTAAGACCTAGCAAGTCGCCAGT
>NZ_JBMEMN010000044.1:0-17827 GCF_049310905.1 Gudongella sp. DL1XJH-153 | reverse complement strand
GAAACAAAGATAATAGAGTTCGACAAACGAGTCGCAAAACGAGCAAGAAAAGCCAAAGAAGCAGGGATACAAAACATTAGATTCATCAATACAGCAAAGAAGACAGGTACAGCAGTACTGTTAAAGTCAGTACGAGGAGTCTAAAATATATTACGGAGAAGCTATAATTATTTTTATCCGACAGTAAATTGACACTATCGGAGATAATTATTATATTGCTTTTTATTACTTTCTGTGTTAATATAGATTTCGTAGTCATTGGCCGAAGTGATGGAATTGGCAGACGTACTGGACTCAAAATCCAGCGGTGGAAACACCGTGCGGGTTCGACTCCCGCCTTCGGCACCAAGATAGCCCTCAATACGTTTAAATAACGTGCTGTAGGGCATTAATTTTACTTAATGTGTGCAACGAAAAGAATCTGATTAATCAGATCCTTTTTTGTTTCACACTTATGTAATTTCTAAATATTGTGTTCACTTTTTGTTAAGAAACACATGCATGGTAAGCAAGATTTCTAACAGATCAACCTATCTGTGATTAGTGAAATATTAACTTCTCACCACTATCAAATAATTCTTCTAAACAGTTTAGATTAAAACGGTTATTATTGTTTACACCGGCTAATGACTTTTAAGGTTCTTAGACGCTAATTTGATGGGTCGGTTTTTTTGATAGTTTAACTGGTTTCAAATGGATTATTGACAACTAGCTAACCACTTGACTTCTTAAATTAAAACTAGGTACCTTAAGGTTCATTGAATAATGTATTCATAGTTTCAATAAGTCTTTCCTAATCTTATTAAATTCATCTTGGGATATAATACCTTGGTCTAATAAACTCTTAGATTTCTTTATTTCATCTGCAATACTAATAGTGTTTATATGTTTATTATTGTCAACTATTTTTACACCCTCATTCAATGCATTGAAATTAAAAGCTTGGTAAATATTGTACAAGAAACTTTTCATTTCTACTAGAGAAAATATATGAATCAATAAGTAAATAAATATTAATATTATTGATACTATGCTATTTGTCATATAGCTAAGTGGTTGCAATGTATAATTACTAGGGATATTTTTAAGAATAATCAGAACGATATAGTTAATTAATATCAATATCAAATACAAAAAGCATATTCTAAAAAAGAATAGATTATACTCCTCAAAAACACTTTTTTCTTCCCCTTTATGTATGAGAAGACGTTCTAATAATTCTCCACTAACAAACGCTTGAAAAAGTGCATACCCTGTAAACGCTATCCCAAAGAGACTAATTGAAATGGTTTTTGATATCTCTACAACTGTTATAAATCTTAGAATAGTATCACTCGAAAGTCCAATTAATATAATAATTGGTGTAATAAATGCAACAACTATTAAAGATATCAAGAAGTTTGAGCTGGAAAAAATTTTACGATCCCCACTTTTCTTTATCAATGCTTCAAAACTAGTCACTTCTAATATTGACTCCAAACTTTCTCTAATTTTATCTTCGTTACCACTCATAACTGTGCACCTCTATTTCTTTTTACTAATTTCCCTTATAAAATCAACTAAACTATCTCTACTTTCGCTATATATTTCTTGATTTAGTTCACTAGCTGAAAACAGTTCATTCCTATTTCTCACATAATCCAAAGCGTTTAAAATATTTTTGTGTATATCATCTTCGTGCTCAGAAAGATAGACAGGAATTTTCTCGCTAAAATCATTGTTCTTAAATGTTTTTTCTGTTCCATCCTCTAGTATTGTTTTTAAAGTAGTGTCAACTCTATCACCAGCTTCTTTTATTATACTAGAAACTTCCTGCTTATTCTTGGGATTGTTTATATTCATATTTCCTGATTTACTCTCAGCAGTAGCTAATTGATCCCTAAATCCATTGAAAATATCAACAACTTCAATTTCCCCATTTAGAGGGTACAATCTGAATGTTACAAGCTTAATCTTGTTGATTTTTCTAAACTGATCATCTATAGATTCAGGAGATGGAATGTTGGTTACATTTATAAATGCTTGAGGTAGTTTTTCTTTATCACTTCTGTGGGAATTCTCACTTTTTACATAATCTTGAATTAGGAAACGTATAGTCTTAGCGAATGATTTAATGCTTGGACTTCCTTTCTGATTTCTAATATGTATCATCCTATGATTCTTTAATATAATAATGAATGCTGAATAAGGACCAGAGTCATGTTTTCTATCAATAGATTTTAGCCCCACTCCTTCTTCATATATACTTTTAACCTCTAGCTGAGTCTTTAGAATATGAAGTCCTACAAGGATGACACCTAAATCTTGTGTATTATAAACTCTTAGTTCTTCAATAAAGTATTGATTGCCGTCTTTTTCAATCCTTCTTTTACTGCTTTTTAGAGCTGGATACATAATGTCTTTAAAATGTGTCAACATAGGTTCATCTTTATCACCAAATGTACAATTAAAATTTGCCATTTCTATCTTTTTATGCCCTTTCACAGCATCTCCTCCTTTAAGTTATATTATTAGTATTCAACATCAAAAAGGGGAATCCTTCTTTTTTTTTGGAATTATTTTCTATTTAGTTAAAAAACCCCAGGATTAACCCAGGGCATCACTATGAGGCAAATCGTCACCCTCCACTCTCTTCCTATTATACTGTATAGTTAATTGATGTACATATACGACCATTCCTGTTGCAAGTATCCCTTGGATGGCTCTATTAAGGAAAGTTCGTCCTATGAATCCTTCCTCAAAGTATCAGTCCAATAATAATAAGTACTAGTACCAATACCATGATTTTCGGTCTACTAAAAGTAAGTATATCACTACCTAGCATTTAATCTCCAGTCTTATCATCATATCTACAGTTTATATCGTTGATTAATTGATCCCACGTATTGGGGTTCCGAACATAGAACTTAGAACAAGCCTTGCCTATTATGACAAAACGCCTCCATAGAGTATCCCTTTAAGGTTCAAATCCAAACTTAATCAGCAAATCTGAGATTTTGTTCAGCAAGGTATATTAAGTATTTTTGCTAAATTTTTCTCTCCAGACTGGTGACAGAATTCAATCCCATAGATATATCTATTATATTGATTAAACAGTTCCTAAAAAGGTATGAAATTATCCTCTAATTCATAAATCTCCTTCTGATATTCATTGATTAATACTAATAATTTTTTTCTAATCTTTTCTGTCAATTGTGATTTTCTTATTTGTAAATTCAATATTCTAAGTTTCCTACTAAGAAATCTCAAACGGTCAAGATTTATGTCTGAATCGAAAAAATTATAATTATTATACGCATCTTCCTTAACCTCGGTTAATTCTTTATTGAATTCAATAAATTTTCTCATAATATTCTCATTATCTATATCTTCGTTAGTAATTCCTTCTTCATATTTATTCAAAGCTAATTTTTTATTTAATGTTTTACTTGGATATTTTTTATAGTCATCGTCTACAAATTCAAAATATCTAGCAGAAAACGAGTTCATTTTCTTATTTGTTATATAACTATTCTCTAAATTTTCCACTTCAGAAATCGTATCTTTCCCAATCTCTCTATTTTTGCTGAATTTAGAGTAAGCATTCAAGAACCCATTTGTTGAGTATATGTATATTTTCTGACCATTTGTATATCTATAGAATTCGTTTAATAATTCTTCTCTGGGACCAATCTTTTTACCTCCAATTGTTTTTATCCAGTCCTCCTTCAAATCATCTGATATAAAGATTATATTAGATTCATTGTCCTTCGCATATTTCATAATCTGTTTCCAGATGACTAAATCATTATATTTACTATTACTTTCTGATTTACTATCATCCTTATACCCGGGTGGTATCTTATTTGTATATCTAACTTCTCCTTCTTTAAAAATCTCTTCAAGTTCTTTATTAGTTAAAGGATCCATAACCCTATCATTAAACCAGTCTGATATTCTTTCAAGGATAGTGTCTTTTTCATAAAAACTATCAGTCCTGCATTTACTTAATTCATTATTTATATTTTTTTCAAATTCTTCAATAATCTCTTTAAGTTTATGGTTGTTTAGATTAATATGTCTATGTTTATCTATAGAACTTTTCATATCCGAAATCTTTAAATTTTCAATTACTTTTTCACGGATATTGTGATGATTCTCTATTACTCCATCTCGATTGGCAAAAAACTCTTTTATTACTAATTCTGGTATTACAAAACGTTCATTCCTTTCGTCTAGAATTCTAATGACTTCTTTTTGGGTTGACTCAGTGTATCTATATAAATTTAACAATATATTTGTATCCAAGACAATTTTAGAATTCACCCAAATATTTTTAAACTCAGTCTCCTTTAGTGGCAGATATCCCCAAAACTTTTCTTTCACAAGCAATCTCCTCCTTTATTAAATATTCTACATAGAAGATGAAAATCCTTCTTTTTTGGAAATAATTTCACATTTTTTATTGTCTCTTATCTAACTAATGCCATTACTTTCTCTTTAAAATAACCACCTCCATTTAGGTCCCTAAATCGTCATACCTGCTCGTCTCTTTGATGAATCTATGTCCAAAAGATAGGCAATGAAAATAACTATAACCACAACCTTATGTTCCATCAATTGATTTCACGAACTAATAAACTCTGGTCAAATCCTCTGTTGGTTAAAATCTTATCTTACGTGGTATGAATAAACAGAGGTGATACCATTGCCAAATAAATCCAAATTTATATTTGAATCAATAATTGATGCCATCCCTATTTGGCTAGATACGTTTATTCCAATTATCTTGCCATTAGTTGTTGTTTCAGTAATGACTTTACTTTGTAAACTTCTACTTGATTTTATTACTAAAACCCATTCTAGGTTGCTAGGAGAAAGTGCTCGTGAATCACGTACTAAGATTAAAGGGAATAACAATATTATTGATCTTATATCAAAAATATTCAAAATCAAAGCATAGAGCTAATAATCTAGCTTAACCTTGCTATTCAACATTTTCTATGCCTCATGTATCCCTTACTCCCTTGGTGAATTATTGTATCAATTATACACTGACAATGAATGAGAAGAGGATAGAAAAATATCAATATGATTTCGACTCCCGCCTTCGGCACCAAACGAAAAAATACAGTTCAATTGAACTGTATTTTTTTATGCCCATTACTGGGTTTGTCTGTATGCTTCAACGTTTCTAAGGTGTTCGTTGTAGGTCTCAGCAAACACGTGTCCATTTTCGCCCATTACATAATAGTAGAAATCATGACTTTCAGGATTCAATGCAGCATTGATTGAATTTCTACCAGGTGATGCAATCGGTCCTGGTGGCATACCCTCATTTCTATAGGTATTGAAGGGATTCTCCCTTTCCAGATCTGAATATAGCACCCTGGTCATATGCTCCTTGCCTTCTCCAATTCCATAAATAACCGTAGCGTCTATTTGGAGAGGCATGCCTGTGTCGATTCTATTGTAAATAACCCCGCTTATTGTGTTTCTTTCTTCGTCGTTAAATGCTTCCCTTTCAATCAGGGATGCCAGTATCATGATCTGATGCCTTGACATTCCAAGCTCTTCTCTCTTGGCCTCCATTTCATCAGTCCAGATATCCTCTGTTGTCGAAACCAACCTTTCGACTATTTGTGAAACTGTCTGACTTGAAGAAAAATGATACGTATCCGGGAACAGATAGCCCTCAAGGCTATAATAAAGCTCTTTATTGTCATAGTTTTCAGAGTAGTTCTCCTCATAAAAACGTTCTGTTTCCTCAATGAATTCTTCCATTGTCCCCAGGCCAGACTCCTGGATTTTCTCCGCAAACTGATAAAGTATAAACCCTTCAGGAAAAGTAACCACTACAGGCACTTCCTGTTCCCCAACCTGTATGATTTCATAGATATCATCCAGACTCGAGCCCCGCTCAATGATATATGTCCCTGGTTTAATCCTGGCTGCTACCTCTTCCCCATTGTACCTAAACCACAATCTACTTTTTATAACACCCTCTTCGTACAGCTTCTCTGCAACTGCGTGAAGAGTGTCTCCTTTTTCTACCACCAGATTTACAGCCTCATCATTGTGGGTACTGTTTAGGTAATCTGGCGCAAGAAAGAAACCTCCCACTCCTGCAATAAGTATAATCAGCAATAATACTAGTATTGCTTTTTTCATTCTATTCCTCCCCGGATGAACCATCTTGGTCCATTATTTTCTTTTTGTAGATTCTATATGTTTTATAAATTATGCCCCCGTATTTTTCAATGTCCCTTTTCATAGGCTCATTGTAATCCCATATTGTTGAGCCCTCAACAAAACTATACCCATTTTCAACTGCCGCTTTGAAGGTTTGCCAATAAATTGCTGAAGAGACTCCTTTTTTCTGGTATTCGGGTATTACAAACAAAACAAAGAATCTTATCTTCTCTATCTTATTTTTGTAGTAAAGGTATTTTATTATACCAAAAGGTAAAAGCTTCCCTTTCATCTTTGCCAACACTTCATTGTAATCTGGCAATGCTATATTAAACCCTATGGGCTCATTTTTGTCGTTTCTGGCAATGTATATCAAATCAGGATCAGCATATGGCACAAGTTGTTTTGCAATCAGATCAATCTCTTCATCATTTGGAGGTGTAAAATCTTCCCACTCTGGTGGCATGGCTTTGTTTATGATTTCCTTGACATCCTGCATTTCTCTCTTGATGTTCTTTAAATCAATCGGGTCCACCCTGAAGCCATATTTCTTCATTGCATATGGTGCAAGCTTTTCATACCTCTCAATATTCTTATTGGAACTGTCACTTTTATATGCGTAAACGTCGCAGTACTTCTGGAAGCCATAATTTACAAACAAGTCTGGATAATAAGGTTTGTTATAGGTATTCATTATTAAGGTGGGATCTGTAAAATTATCGATTAGAAATCCCCTGTTGTCATCTCCACCAGGTAATGAAAGTGGGCCTTTCAGGTTTTCCATTCCCCTTTCAAAAAGCCAATTTTCTGAGAATTGGAGCATCTTATCGGCAACTGCCTGATCGTCCTCACACTCAAATAGAGAAATATATCCATCCTTTAAGTTCTTGTGTAGATTTAAGTGCTCATTTATTCCGACAAGCAGTCTGCCACAAACCTTGCCACCACGCATTGCCAGTATTTTTTCATTTGGTCCCGCCTGATTAAGGTAATTTCCCTCACCTCTAACATATTTTCTATAATCGCTTTTTATTGGTGGTACCCAGACTTTATCATTCTCATATATCTTGTATGGGAATGATACAAACTGCTCTAGTTCTTTTTCGGTCCTTACTGGATGTATTTCAATATTCTCACCTAGGTTCAATATCTTCATCTCCCACAGATTTAATCAAATAAGAGTTCCATAAAGTCAGCATCAGCCATATTACTGAAATAATCGGATACATTTATCTCGCTCAAAAGCTCCTGTATATTATCCTTGTCATAACGAACACCCTTAAGTTTTTCCTCAAGGTCCTCAACTTCCTTGGTTCCGAAAAAGTCTCCAAAAATCTTTACGTCTCTGATTATTCCATTTTTCATTTCAAGTCTTACTTCCACTGCACCAGATGGGAACCGTTTGTAATTAGTCCATCCGAAGTCTGGAGATTCTCCATAATTCCATTCCCAAGTTGAATACTTCTCTTCGTATAGCTTCTGAATTCCATCCAATTCTTGTTGGCTCAGTACATACTCTTCCATTTCCTCGTTGTGGTACTGAAAAATGTTCTTGAGCAGCATCTCCTTAAAATCCAAAATTAAAGCATCTTCTTTCATGTAAGGTCTGATATTTGTAACTCTTGACTTAACAGACTTTACACCTTTGGATGCAATTTTGTCAGCCTTGACATTCAAAGCTTTTGACAAAACACTCATATCTGTATCATAAAGAATAGTTCCATGATTAAGAATTCTTTTCTTATAGACTGATTGAGCAATTCCAGAGATTTTCTTTCCATCAAGAGTCAAGTCATTTCTTCCAGATAATTCTGCCATTATTCCAAATTTCTCCAGGGATTTCAATATTGGAACATTGATCTGCCCAAAGTCAATTCTTTCCTGACCCTTGGAATTGGTATAGATTGAAAAATTGAGATTCCCAAGGTCGTGGTAAACTGCTCCCCCACCTGTGATTCTCCTTACAATCTTTATATCATTTTCTTTTACATATTCTATGTTTATTTCCTCAAGTGTATTCTGATTCTTACCAACTATTATGGCCGGTCCATTAATCCAAAGATATACATAATCATCCTCCCTTGGGAGGTTCTTAAAGCAGTATTCCTCAAAAGCAAGATTATAGTTAGGATTGTTAGATAAATTAGTCAAATATTTCATTTCTTCCTCCTATTTCCCAATCAACATATTTAAATCCATAAGCTGATTCTGTAATTCAAGCAGTCTATTCTTCAATAAATCATAGTCTTTTTCCAGCAAGTCCTCATCAAACAATCCATTAGACCTGCTCATCAAAGAATTGAATTGTTCATAGACATTTTGCAGTTCCTTTGCGATTTCTTCCTTGAGAATTGCAGGCTCAATTGAAATTCCTTTTTCCACTTCTATTGAATCTCGAGCAATTCTGTAGCAGTTTCCAAGTTTGGGTATAATTGTTTGCAGCCCAAACCTGTCTTCTATCTGTCTGGAAAACTCCTCAGCGGTTTCTTTTTCTCCATGGACAATAAATACCTTTCTAGGTTTCTTTTCTATCTTGTCAATCCAATCCAACATGAACTTCCTGTCAGCATGAGCTGAGAATCCCTCGAGATCGTATATTTCAAGTCCAACGTGAATCTCTTCTCCAAGTAGTTTCACTTTCTTAACTCCATCAAGAAGTATCCTCCCCAAGGAACCTTCAGCCTGATATCCAACAAAAATGAGGCTGTTCTTAGGATCCCACAGATTATGTTTAAGATGATGCCTAATCCTTCCAGCCGTTGCCATCCCACTTGCCGATATTATAACCTTTGGAAAATCTGCATCATTCAGTGCCATGGATTCTTCAACAGTCCTTACATAGTGAAGATTCTTAAAGAGGAATGGATTATCACCTTTTAGTATCAAATCCTGAGTCTCCTGGTCAAATGTCCCAGAGTTGTTCTGAAATACTTCAGTGGCATTTGTAGCCATAGGACTGTCTATATAGATTGGGATTTCCATTTCAAGCTTGATATCATTATATTCATAATACTTGTTAAGCTGGTATATGAGTTCCTGGGTTCTTCCCACTGCAAATGAAGGTATAAGGACAGTTCCACCTCTCTTGGCAGTTTTATTTATAATTTCAATTAATTTTTCAGCACTTTCCTTCATTGGTGGATGATCAGTATCTCCATATGTGGATTCAATGACCAAATAATCAGCCTCGTCAACATATTGAGGGTCCCTTATGATTGGTCTGTTCGGCATCCCAAGGTCTCCTGAAAACACAAGTTTTGTAGTCTTTTCGTCTTCAGTCACCCATAGCTCCAGAATCGAAGATCCCAATATATGCCCAGCATCTTTAAATTTCATGGATATTTCTCCATTGATATCGATTTTCTGTTCATATAGTTGAGGCTCAAAATACTTCAGACTGTGCTCAGCATCATCAATAGTATAAAGGGGTTCTATCTCCGGTTCCCCTCTTCTTTCTCTCTTTTTATTTTCCCACTGAGCATCATTTTCCTGTATTTTTGCACTATCAAGCAACATAACTCCGCAAAGGTCAAAGGTAGCTTTTGTAGAGATGATCTTGCCTCTGAAACCTTCCTTTACCATCTTCGGTATTCGTCCACTGTGGTCTATATGAGCATGTGTCAAAATCAATATGTCAATTGATGCCGGATCAAATGGAAACTCTCTGTAATTCAACTTTTCTGTTTCCTGATTCCCCTGAAACATTCCACAGTCAATTACAATATTATGCTCCTTAGTATTCAAAAGATAGTTTGATCCTGTTACCATTTGTGCTGCTCCCAGAAAACTTAACTTCATAGTCATACCTCCTTGTGTAATATGTTTGTCACTACTATCAATAGCTTCTATACACACTTATATCTACATTATACCATTAATTGAAAAAAGATGGTAACCTCCTAATAAAGAAGTTACCATCAAATTCATTTACTGAGCACTTGTTATTTCAGTCCAGATTCTATCATACTCGCTTATGATATCCTGGGGATCTTTGAACACCTCTGTATTTGCAAGCATATCATCGGATGGGTATGCAACCGGACTATTCTGTATATCTTCATCCAACATTTCCACAGCCTCAGGAACAGGAGATGAATAGCCGATATAGTCAGCATTCATAGCAGCTATTTCAGGTCTTGTCATAAAGTTTATAAACTGTTGAGCTGCTTCAACATTTTCAGCATTACTCGGTATGACCATCGCATCAAACCAAAGATTTGTACCCTCGGAAGGTATTACATATTCAAGGTCTGGATTCTCATCCATCATCGCAACAGCATCTCCCGACCATACAACCGCTATGGCTGCTTCTTCTCCTACAATTACATCCTTTACTTCATCTCCAAGGTATGCATATACTATTGGTTTTTGCTCAATCAATGCATCCCTTGCTTCTTCAAGCTCACCAATATCTCTTGTGTTCAATGAGTAACCCAATTTCTTCAATGCAACTGCCAGAGTATCCCTTTGGCTGTTAAGCATTATGATTTCGCCATCAAATTCCTCATCCCACAGATCAGCCCAGCTTGTTAGAGGTCTGTCAACCATTGTTGTGTTATAGATGATTCCAACAGTACCCCACATGTATGGGACAGAGTAGCTATTATCTGGGTCGTAATCAAGATTTAGGAACCTGTCGTCTATCTTGTCAAACATGGTGATGTTATCCATGTTTATTTCCATCAGAAGGTCCTCTCTAATCATTCGTTCAATCATGTAATCAGAAGGTATTACAACATCATAGCTGCTTCCTCCCTGTTTCATTTTTACATAAAGGTCTTCATTTGTTGCGTAGGTATCATAAATTACCCTTACTCCGTACTCTTCCTCAAATAATTCCAATACCTCAGGGTCAATGTAGTCTCCCCAGTTGTAAACATTCAAAGTAGACTCGCTTCCTCCGCATCCAGTTGCAACAGCGCCTATTGCCAGCACCAAAGCCAGCATAATGATAATCTTGTTTCTCATATTTCTACCTTCTTTCCTGTATTATTTTTTCTGATCTTTCACTTCTTTTGTTTATTATTAGCAGCAAGGCCAACAATGAAATAAACATCAGGGTTGATAAAGCATTTATTGTAGGATTGATTCCTTTTCTCGCCATTGAGTAAATATAGATGCTGAGGTTTGAAATTCCATGTCCAGTTGTAAAAAAGCTTATTACAAAATCATCTATGGACAGAGTAAATGCCAACAAACCACCTGTTATGATCCCAGGCATTATTTCAGGAATTATAACCTTCCTCAAGGCATAAAACGGTGTTGCCCCAAGATCCATGGCTGCCTCAGCAAGGTGAACATTCATTTGCTTCAGTTTAGGTAATATGGAGAGCACAACATATGGTACTGAGAAAGTTATGTGTGCCAGCAGCAGTGTCAGAAATCCAAATTGCAATCTAGCCATTCTGAACAAAGCCATCAAGGCAACTGCCGTCACTATATCCGGATTAAGCACTGGAATATAATTCAGATTCAGTATTGCCTTTTTAGTAAACCCTCTTATTCCATGAATTCCAATTGCAGCCAATGTTCCTATCACTGTTGATATTATTGAAGATGTGATTGCAATTGCGAAAGTATAGTATAGAACCCTCAAGACTTCTCTATCCTGAAACAATTCAATATACCAGCGAAGTGTAAATCCACTCCAGTCACCTCTGAATTTTGAATCATTGAAGGAATAGATAATTAGAATTATTATGGGTGCATACAGAAAAGCAAAGATTAGAAAAGTATAAAGTCTCTTTAAGTTTCTGTTTACCATAATCCCCCACCTCCCCCTTCTTTGTCTTTGTCAAATTTAGAGGTGAGCGCCATTGATGCAAGAATAAATACCATCAGTATAATGGACATTGTGGAACCAAAATGCCAGTCCCCTGTATACCTGAACTGTTGCTCAATAAGATTACCGATCAAAGTAGATTTATTCCCTCCCAGAAGACCAGATATTACAAAGGTACTAACTGCTGGAATAAAAACCATGGTGATACCGGTTATAACTCCTGGAAGACTCAAAGGTATGATTACCTTCGAAAATACCTCTGCTTTGTTGGCACCAAGGTCTTCTGCTGCTTCAACAAGATTCCTATCCATTTTTGTCAATACTGAAAATATCGGCAAGACCATGAATGGCAAAAAGTTATACACCATACCCAGAAGTACAGCTGTGTCGTTATAGAGTAAACTCACACCTTCAAAACCGATAAATGACAGTACTTTGGTAAGAATACCATTTTTGCCCAGAATCGTAAGCCAGGCATAGGTTCTAAGCAAAAAATTCATCCACATTGGGATTACAAACATTAAGACCATTATATTTCTAATTCTCGGCTTTTCCTTGCTGATGATAAAAGCTATTGGATATCCAAGTAAAAGACATATAAGAGTTGAAATCAATGCAAGTTTTACAGATCTATAAAGTACACCCAAATAGATGGGGGACATGAATTTTTTGAAATTATCCAAACTGAATGTAAAAGTTGAAAAGTTTTGACTGTCACCCGTTGTGAATGCAAAATACATGACCAGTAGAAGTGGAACCAGAATAAACATTCCCAGCCACAGGAAATACGGGTAACCAATCCTCTTAAGTTTCATCAGCTTCCCCCTTTCGCATTATATGAATGTTATCAGGTACTACAATCATTCCAACCTTCTCACCTACATTTTTCATAATGGTGGAATGTACTGTCCAGATATAACCATCATCATTTACTTCCATTTCATAATGGACTCCCTTAAAAATAACGCTTTCCACAAAACCTGTCAAGAAACCTTTGTCTGCTGCAACAATCTGGAGGTCTTCAGGCCTAATGACAACATCAACCAGCTCATTTGGATTAAAGCCTTTGTCTACACATTGAAATATCTTATTGGAAAATGTTACCTTGTAATCCTCATTCATAACTCCGTCAACAATATTGCTTTCGCCAATAAATTTTGCAACAAACCTGTTGATCGGTTCGTTGTATATATCAGTGGGAGTACCTATTTGCTGAATACGCCCCTTATCCATTACAACGATTGTGTCCGACATTGTCAAAGCCTCTTCCTGGTCGTGAGTAACATAAACAAATGTAATCCCTACACGCTTTTGAATTCTCTTCAACTCCAGTTGCATTTCTTTCCTGAGTTTAAGGTCCAGAGCTCCGAGAGGCTCGTCTAGAAGAAGTACCTTGGGTTCATTTACCAAAGCTCTAGCTATGGCTATTCTTTGTTGCTGTCCCCCACTTAGAGAATCAATATCTCTATCCTCAAAACCCTCAAGATTTACCAGCTTTAGCATCAAGGCAACCTTATCCTTGATTTCTTTTTTGCTCATCTTCTTTATTTTAAGTCCAAATGCGATATTATCGAAAATATTCATATGAGGAAAGAGGGCATACTTCTGGAATACAGTATTAATCTGTCTTTTATAGGGAGGAAGATCAGTTATATCCTCGCCGTCAAACATAATCCTACCATTTGTTGGGGATTCAAATCCTCCAATTATTCTAAGAGTAGTTGTCTTTCCACAGCCACTTGGACCAAGAAGTGTAAGAAACTCATTTTTTCTTATATAAAGACTAATATTTTCAAGAACTTGAGTCTCCCCAAATTGCTTATCTACACTGACTAAATCTATAGCATGAATTTTTGTCATCATACCCCTCCTAGAAATTTGGTGGTGTACTTACCCATATGAGGGCTGCCTCGCTCTTGCCGGCGTTCTCAATATAATGGTTGCTGTTAGTTTTGTAATAGAAGCTCTCACCTTTTCTTACCTTGTGCTTTTCACTTCCCAAAAATACATATATCGAACCCTGGAGTACATAGCCAAACTCTTCACCTTCATGAGGTGAATCCTCCTTTGTTTTTCCACCCTCGAGAAGTGTTATCATTATTGGCTCCATGCTATTCTTCTGAGCATTGGGAATAATCCAATGAAGCACATATTTCAATTCTTCATTTACAGTCTCAAAGACATCTTCCTTTCGGAATACAATTTTTTCTTCATCAGCTTCGTTGAAAAAATCTTTAAGATTTGTACCTAAACCTTCCAATATATCTACAAGGGTTGCAATTGAAGGAGATGTCAAATCTCTTTCAACCTGAGATATGAAGCCTTTTGTCAATTCACACCTGTCAGCAAGCTCCTCTTGGGTCAGGTTTTTTCTGACTCTTATAGCTTTGATTTTTTCTCCGATATTCATAGCAACCTCCATTTCATTAAACAAATAGTTTACGTTTACTAAACAGCTACCACAATATTATAGAATAGAGGCTATTGAGTGTCAACCCATAACTTTTACTAAATTCAGTTGTTTGCAATAATACATTCTTATCTGTATTATTTGCAGGTAAACCTGTAGTTTAGTATTTGAAAAACAAAAAAGGCCTTAATTGGCCTTCCTTATTTATATTTGTTCTCAGAATAATTTTTTAGTCGATTTTTGTGATTTTCATACCATTAATTGCTTCCAAAATTAATTCCTCAATATTGAGCGCTTGTTCTGATTGCAAAATATCTTCAAGCTTGGGTCTTGTCACAGGATGCTTTGGCAGAAATACACTGCAACAATCCTCAAAAGGTTTAATTGATGTTTCGTAAGTTTCTATTTCTTTGGAGATATCTATAATATCAACCTTGTCCATACCTATAAGTGGTCTTAATACCGGCATTTCGACTGACCTGTTTATTACGTCCACACTATATATGGTTTGGCTTGCAACCTGTCCCAGATTCTCACCCGTAACAAGTATCTGGTATCCCTTTCTCTTACTTATTTCCTCAGCAATTCTCATCATAAATCTTCTTGAAATAATTGTCATTTCATCTTCAGGACAATTCTTGTTGATCTCTTTTTGTATATTCAAGAGATTGATGCTGTATATATTAATTGGTCCAGTGTACATTGAAACAATCTTTGCCAAGTCCATTACCTTTTCTTCCGCTCTCTGAGAAGTGAATGGATATGAATGAAAATGAATTGCATCAACCTCCACACCTCTCTTGGCCATCATGAAGCCCGCCACTGGACTGTCAATGCCTCCTGATAGCAAAAGAAGTCCTTTGCCATTGGTTCCGATTGGAAGCCCTCCATATGCTCTTGTCCTGTCTATATAGACATATCCGTATTCTTTCACATCAACATAGAGCATGAAATCAGGATTATGAACATCCACCTTTAGATTCTCGGTATTTGTAAGGACATAACCACCTACATCTCTTGAAATTTCAGGAGACTTTAGGGGGTATCTCTTATCAGATCTGCTGGTTTCAACCTTGAAGGTCACAATCTTGTCTTTTGGCAGCTTTTCTTTTACAAGCATCAATCCAGCCTCTCGAATATCTTCCATATCCAAGCTCGTTCTTATACATGGACTAATATAGACAAGACCGAACACTTTTTTTAGCCTTCTTATTGCATCGTGCTGATGGTCTGCCAATCCTTCGATGTATATTTTGCCTTGTTCTTTATATATTCTATATTCACCAAAATCCCTAAGGACTCTCTTCATATTTTTGATCAATCTATCTTCAAAATACTTTCTGTTCAAGCCCTTAAGAACTATTTCACCAAGACTTGCACTTATAACTCTTTCCAACACATCATCTCCTCATTATACTTCTCACTTCTTCAACCGAATTCTTTAAAACTTGTACAGTCCTGGCTACATCCTCGTCTGTCATTTCATATGAAAAGCACAATCTCAAGGTTCCCTCCATATGATTATCATCCAGACCAATTGCTTTTAATACATGGCTCTTGTCAGTTCCTTTCGAAGAACATGCAGATGTGGTTGATACATATATGTTTTCTTCCTCAAGATAATGCAATATCACTTCTCCTCTTGTCCACCCGAATGACAGGTTAAGAATATAAGGGGATGACAGATTCCCGGAAGGGCTGTTTACAATTACATCATCAATCTGATCCAGCACCATTCTTGTCATGGATTCCTTTAGATCTGCAATTTTTTGTGTCTCAACAGATCCTTTCTCAGTCAGTACTCTTACAGCTTCGCTAAAACCAGCAATCCCTGGGACGTTTTCAGTTCCAGATCTCATTCCCATCTCCTGATTGCCTCCAAACACCAATGGATTGACTCTGGCTTTACTGTTAATATACAAGGCTCCCACTCCCTTGGGCCCATGTATCTTGTGGCCACTAAAAGCAAAGCTATCCACTCCGGCACTTATCAGTGAAAATTTGATCTTGCCAAAAGACTGAACTCCATCCAGATGAAAATGTGGCTTCATGGGCTGTTTTGAAAGTAATTTCCCAATTGTTTCAATATCCTGTATAGTCCCAATTTCATTGTTGACATGAATCACTGAAACAAGAACAGTCTGATCTGTAAGCTCTTCTTCCAGCTTATCCAGGTCTATCCTTCCATCACTTCCATTAGGTATCCATGATACTAGGTATCCATTTTTTTCATATTCCTTGATGGTATTCATGACAGCAGGGTGCTCTATCATTGTCGTTATTATATGCTTCCCTCTGTTTTCTCTTGCCTTGAGAGCGCCCTGAATCGCAATATTATTGCCTTCAGTACCACCGGAAGTGAAATAAATCTCATTTGTCTTCACTCCAAGAAAATCCGCAACAGTCTTTCGTGAACTCTTGAGTATTTTTTCTGAACTCATTCCTAGACCATGCAAGGATGAAGGATTGCCAAATGTCATCTGCATACTTTCGGTGATTTTTTCTATAACACTATCACGTGGTTTTGTCGTGGAGCAATTATCCAAATAAATCAAATTCTCACCTCTTAATATCCCATGTCCTCATTGATTATATATACATATATCTTTGTACCATTGGGATTTTTGCTTAGTATTGTCTCTGCTTTGCAAATCCTGTCTTTAGAATCGCAATCACTGCATACCCCTGTATAGACACATGGAGTTGTCAAGTTCAGTCTCTTGGCGTTAAGAGGAGCAGCTACAGTTTCTATTCTCTTAAAAGCCTCTTCAACATTTTTAGTTACCTTGTTTTTGCCTACAATGACATACACTCTCTTGTGACCGTATATCATTGATGCTACCCTGTTTCCAGTACCATCTTTGTTAACTAGCTTCCCATCTTCTGTTACAGCATTTGAGCTTGTTAAGTAAACTTCCGTGTTAACTGCATTTTCCAAAGCCGACTTCTTGTCTTCTGCTTTCCAATGCCAGTATGTATCATTTCCCCTAACAACAAGATCATCATATATCCCCATGTCCAGTACAGTCATGGAACCTCCTATCCCAACTGATTCATTCTTGTCAATTTCCTTTAGCAGATTTATCTTGGCATCCTCTGCGTTTTCAAAATATTTTGCCGCAAATCCGTTTTTCTCAAGGGCCGTAATAACTTTATCCATTATTCATCTCTCCTTGTCTAATATGTTTAGATCTCTTATCATGTTTATTATACTTTAATTTAGCAGGTATTAAAACTCTCTTTTGTTAAATGATAAACTTTATCATTTATATTGCAATAGTTTAACATATTTGTTATAATCAATATGAGGTTATCCCCTGGTAACCTTGAGTTAGATCTCTATTCCCAATACCCCTTTTGAACGGTTTTGTTCAATCCTATCACTATAATCGAGTAGGAGGTAGATGATTATTTCATCTACCGACCTCTCACAGCACCGTACGTACGGTTCCGTATACGGCGCT
>NZ_JBMEMN010000043.1:0-19036 GCF_049310905.1 Gudongella sp. DL1XJH-153 | reverse complement strand
GGGTTCTTGAGACTCAACCCTCCACATACAAAGAATTTCCTTTGAAAGGAGGGAGTCGAGACAGAGTCTACTCGACGGTTAGTGGATGCATATATCAGAAATTGTCAATGAGGGAACCAATAGGGGTGCTTCAGACATTCACATAACAGCCGGCATACCACCGACTTTGAGGATTAATGGAGAGCTTGTATCCTTTGGGGATCAGAAGCTTACACCTGTTGATACTGAAAGGTTGATCAAGGAAACAATGGATGTCCCACTGTTCAAGGTACTACAGGAAAAAGGAGAGGTTGATTTCTCCTATTCCAGCGCAGGAAGAGGAAGATTTAGGGTAAATGCCTATACACAGCGTGGAAGCTTCGGAATGGCTCTTAGGATCATTCCGCTTGAGATTCCGACGATGCAACAGCTTGGACTTCCGGCAGTACTGGCAGATCTTGCAAGACTGCCAAGGGGACTGATCCTTGTAACAGGTCCAACGGGTAGCGGTAAGTCAACAACCCTTGCCACAATGATTGACCTGATAAACAAGGAACGAAACGAGCATATATTGACCCTTGAGGACCCAATCGAGTACCTGCACAGACACCAGAAGTCAATAGTCAACCAAAGGGAAATCGGCTCAGATTCACAAAGCTTTGGAAATGCACTTAGAGGAGCCCTTAGACAGGACCCTGACGTTATACTTGTAGGAGAGATGAGAGATCTTGATACAATTTCAATTGCCATCACGGCAGCAGAGACAGGTCACCTCGTTCTTTCAACACTACATACATTGGGAGCGGCAAAGACAATAGACAGGATAATAGACGTATTCCCACCACATCAGCAACAGCAGGTAAGGGTACAGCTTTCATCAGTTATCCAGGCAGTAATTTCACAGCAGCTTCTACCAAGAGCAGATGGCAAGGGAAGGGTAGCAGCACATGAGGTGATGATTGCAACACCGGCAATAAGGAACCTGATCAGAGAGGACAAGATACACCAGGTTGATACAGTGATACAGACTGGTGGAAAATACAGGATGCAGACAATGGACTCATCCCTGATCGGCCTTTACAACAAAGGATTGATTCGTAAGGATATTGCAATGAACAGAGCAATTGACCAAGAGGAAATGAAAAAATACATTGTGTAGGTGAGGCCAATGAAGTACAAATACAAAGCCATGACCAAAGGTGGTCAGGCAATAGAAGGAGTATTCGAGGCAAATTCAGAGTCGGAAGTTGTCGCTATGATAAAGGGCAACAGTTACCTGCCACTTAATGTGGAAAGGGACGTTGGAGCGGAAGCTCAGTTTGAGATGTTCTCCGCAAAGGTCAAGAAAAAGGACCTAGCAATATTTAGCCGGCAGTTCTACACAATGATTGATGCAGGACTGGGAATTGTAAAATGTCTTGACATCATGGAGTTACAGACAGAAAATAAGACCTTGAAAAAGACACTTGGCACAGTAACAGAGGATGTTCAGAAGGGACTCACTCTTTCAGAGGGGATGGACAAGCACCCCAGAATATTCCCGTCAATTCTTGTTTCAATGGTTGAAGCAGGAGAGGTCAGTGGTAATCTGGATGCGATACTTGAAAGAATGGCCGTTCACTTTGAAAAGGAAAACAAGATTGAGAACAAGATAAAAAGTGCCATGATCTATCCGGCAGCACTTATGTTTGTAAGTATAGCAGTTGTAATATTTATGCTGGTATTTGTAATGCCGACCTTCACAGGAATGTTTGAAGGAAGTGGAGTTCCATTGCCTGGGCCTACAAAATTTCTCTTGGCAATATCAGATTCACTACAGAATTACTGGTACCTCTATTTTGCAGCTATTGGACTAATTTCTTTTGGAACAGCAGCCTATATCAGGACCGAAGATGGAAGGACAAACTTTGATAGCCTTAAACTGAAGATGCCCGTAGTAAAGGGAACCACAGCAAAGGTTATAACCTCAAGGTTTACAAGGACACTTTCAACCCTAATGGATTCAGGTATACCTTTGATCAAGTCAATGGAGGTTGTTTCCAGAGTTGTAAACAACAAGGTAATAGAGGAAAGGCTTATGAACAGCATCGAACAGATCAGAAAAGGAGTACCGTTATCCAGATCAGTAAAGGATGTAGGAGTTTTTCCACCAATGGTAGACTCAATGATAAAAATCGGAGAGGAATCAGGATCACTTGATGATATTCTATTGAAGACAGCAGATTTTTACGATGAAGAGGTAGAAGTTGCTCTAACAAAGTTGACAACACTGCTTGAACCGATTATGATTGTTGGTATGGCGGTAATTATTGGTTTTATTGTTATCGCAATGTATCTGCCGATGTTTGATATGATGCAGACGATATGATAACGAACAATGAATAATGAACAACGAACAAAGAATAATGAAAAGATTAAAAAAATAGTTTAATCAGCATATTGTGGATATATTGCGAAAATGTTGTCATAAGTGCCCGGCAATTGAAATATCCAAAATTTTAATTTTGATATATTTCTTTGATAGGGTATCTGAGCTACAGCGAAGAATCTAGCCCCAAAGAAAGACAAGGTGTCATTTCGAGCGTAGTCGAGAAATCTCGACCATTGAGAATGACCCTACAACTTTTAATTCTTAGATCTTAATTATTAACTGTATTTAAAGATGGCTTTAATAAACTTTATATATATTTAAAGCATTGCAAGTGTGGGGAAAAAAACAAAAAAACAAGGAGGAATTAAAATGATTCAATGGTTTAACAAGAAAATGAACAAGAAGAGGAAAGGTTTCACCCTTATTGAACTGATTGTTGTTATTGCTATTTTGGGGATTTTGGCTGCGATAGCGATTCCGAGATTTGCGGGTATACAAGATGATGCAGCAATTAAAGCTGATGCTGCAACAGCTGAGTCAATCATAAATTCTGCCAGAATTTATGATGCACAGAATAACGTAACTGGTCAAGCTGATGCAACAGCTGTAGGGACTCTAATGACAATTCCAACAAATTCAAAGTCTGGTGCTAAAGGCGGGTTTACGTTAACATATGACTCAAGTACTGAAGAATATGAAGTAACTTGGGCAACAGGTGCGAAATACACGGAATCTGGTGCATTAACTGAGCCTACTGATTAATTCAAACTAGAATAGAATAATTATGATATTAGGCGTCTATATGGCGCCTTTTTTCTTAGAAATATAGGGGATTTGTCACATCTGTGTGTGTAAGTTCAAGTGAACTAGGTGTAAAGTTTGAAATTAAATTTTCTAAGAATCTGTAATATATAGTACCTTGCAGTATCAGAGAAAGCTCCAAGAGGAAAGTTGATATTTAACCTGAAAGGCTAAAAAGGAGCATACAGGCATGACTAATGAAGAACTAGAACTAATTTGCCGGAATACCGATATCTCTGTTGGCACACCAATTGGTGGTGTTGGAATTATCCTCGATGTTATTGAAGATTCTAGGACCTGTAGATTTGAATACTTGAGAAATGGGGACTTAACACTACATGGTTTGAATTTAAAGATTAATGGCAAACCTTTACCGAATGGATGTTTTGGGTATCAAAACGTAATTATCTTGCTTGAAGAAAATACTCCTGTTGGTATCGTATTTCCAATGGGGAAAAGTGATTTACATGTTTTAGTTTTGGAAGAATATCAAGGCCGGGGTATTATGAGTAATTTTATGAGTAGTGGAATCGTTCATCAATTGAATCCTGGGCTTTCGAGTATCAGAACAAATTTTTCTCCAAGATTTGATCCTGATAAGTACAATAAAATAAAACACCTAGCGTCCAAAGCAGGGTTGGTAATACGTACATCAACTTAATTAAGGAACAAAGCTCTTAGTCGTGTTAGACACATAAAGAGAATTTGAAAATGGGGGAAGTATGATCGAAAATCAGACGCAGAAATCATCTTACATATGGCTCGTATTAATAATAGTTTTATCAATGACGGCGCTCTTTAGTGCAGGGTTTGACCATGATGTGGTATATTATGGTTTATTTCTCATGGCTTTTATTATGGGAATAACCACAATACTTTATAAAGAGGCAATAGAACTAAATGGTATTGCGTTTGTATTTTCTTTGTTTATCCTGTGGTCTTTTGTAAGTTTGATTTGGTCTATTTCACCAATTAGAACTGTTATTGAAGGAATACAACTGATTAGCTTCTTACTGATCTATCTCCTTACTAAAAAACTTTCGCAAGAAGGTTTAGGCAAGTTGATTAAAGTTTTGTTACTGGTAACAGGAGGTATCGCTTTACTTGGTATCCTTGAATACCTCTTTGTAAGTGGCAGTAGGATTCATGCGACCTTTACTAATCCTAATCCATTTGGTATATATATGGTTATGATTTTTCTGATGAGTCTTGCTTTGTCATTAAGAAGCAAATCCAAAGGATATATGATATTTTCTATTATATTCCTAAGTGCTGTATTTTTATCTGGTTCAAGAGCATCTATGGGTGCACTGGCGGTAGCTTTGATTATACCTTTCTTTGGTATTGATAAATCAGAATTAAAAAGTTCAATTATTAGATTTGCAATTATATTTGTTTCTGCTTTTGTGTTTTCCCAAATTGCTTTATATGCTTCAGTGTATATCAGAGAAAATGTGTTTGTAGACAAGTCGTTTTTGGAAAGCATTACACGAAGTAGTTCTTTTGTAACTTCTTCTTTAAAGGGGAGATTGGAATTTTGGCGAGTTGCTTTTGATCTGTTTAAGAATAAGCCTGTTTTAGGGTATGGTAATGGGACTTTCTTTTCTGCATATTATATTGAGTATGGAATGAACGAATGGTATTCAAGGTTTACCCACAATCATTATTTACAAATGGCAGCAGAAATTGGTGCAGTTGGTGTAGGATTATTTTTGTTATTCCTATGGACTTCATTTAAAGATGTCATCCATAATGCAAAACAAAGTGAAAAGCCTATTTTTTTTTGGGGAATGGTTGCTGGACTTGTTGCTTTTTTACTCCATATCGGCGTGGATTTTTCTTGGAATTTTCCAGCGGTTACAATGCTCTTCTTTTTCTTTTTAGGGGTTACCACAAGAGAAGATGCTAAAGCACCTCTAAAATTGAATAAGACTGTAAGTCTAATAGGACTTGTGTTTATTATATTGGTTACAGGTTGGCAATTGGGATCTACAAAGCTATACATGAAAGCACTCGATTTAGAACAGACGGACTCTTTAGAGGCTGCCCTAGAGTTGACTCAAAAAGTGAATGATATTTATCCTATTAGTCCATTTGGACAATCATATGAGAGTGAATTGTTATTCAACCGATACCTGAGTGCAAAAAATGAAGAGGACTTGAAAGCATCATTTGTAGTGATGGAAAAAGCTATTGGCAATGGGCCATACGATGCAGGAACTCATTCGAAAATGGCTAGACTCTACAAGCAAACTGGTGATTATGATAATGCTGAAAAACACCTTTTAATTGCTACAAAATACAGTGCTTATGTATTAAATAGCTTCATTGATCTGAGTAACTTGTATATTGAAAATGGCAAGAATGGGCTGGCGGAAGAAACTCTGTTATCGGCTTTAGAAAGAGCACCATTTGCAATTAAACGTGCACCAGAGAATGAGCGGGAATCTGTCGTTGATTCTGTTGCCATCATCCACCTAACCCTAGCAAACCTTTACACCCAAGCTGGTGATCAAGAAAAGGTTCAAGACCAGGTGAATCAGTTGATTGAACTGAAGGAAGAGTATCCGTTTTTAGACAAGTATTTTAAGTAGGTGAAGAGGTGAGATGTATAAAATGGAAATAAAAAGAATCGTGTAGAAAAATTGGAACATTCTCCAGAAGAGATGATTTATAATCTGAATGCTTTTTTGGCTAGCTCAAAGAGCATAACAGACTACTATGGGAAAAAGCTAGGTGAAAATTCTAATAATTGGTATAGGAGTGTTGAAGAACAATTTCCTTTAATAGGCTATTTTAGGTTAAAGAGAAACGTTGTTGTCCACCATAGGTTTTAGATATTGCATCCAAAACTGTAATAGATCATACCGAGTATATTACAGCCGCTCCTGCAGAATTGACAATAGAACTGATTAGAGTTGACATGACAGAGGGACAGGAACACTGTCTTATGGTGATGTATTAAATAGTTTTATTGATTTGGGCAACTTGTACATTGAGAGTAGCAAGAACGATCAAGCGGAAGAAACTTTATTGTACACCTTGGAAAGAGCGCCATTTGCGATTAAACGTGCACCAGGGAATGAGAGAGAACCTGTTGTTGATTCTCTTGTCATCATCCACTTAACTCATGCAAATCTATACAGCCAAACAGTTGATCATGAAAAGGTTTAAGACCATGTAAATCAGTTGATCGAGCTGAAAGATGAGTATCCGTTTCTGGAGGAGTAATTTAAGTGATGGGAGTGTGGAAATTATGTGCAGATTAGCGATGAAGACATATTATTCAATACAGCATTTGAAATCTAGTTATTTGCTCCTTGAGGAATCCCGAAAGATTGAATTTAGTGATTTTTCAGAGTTGGAAGGCGTTGAAAAATCTGAGTTAAGCTCAAGGAATTTGGCGTTTGTTACCGGAGCAATCTTTTCTACAATTGCATTTATTGAAGCAAGTATTAATGAGTTGCTCTCTGATATATCCCAAAATGATGATAGAGTTAAAACCCTTCCAAAAGACAATAAAAAAGCCATTAAGGATCTTTGGGACAAAGAAGATAGAGGTAGTTTGGAGAAATGGTCAACTCTCAAAAAATATCAAAAGACGCTAGAGTTATTGGATAAAGAAGAGTTTGATGAAACTTCTGAACTATTTGAAAATGTTTCATTATTGATTGAACTTAGGAATACACTTATGCACTTCAAACCTGAATGGAATTCTATTCATTCTCCATATATGTCAGAGAATGATAATCAACATAGGTTGACAAGTAAACTTGAAGGTAAATTTGAGCTTTCTATTTTCTTCAGGAGTACAGGGAATCCATTTTTTCCAAATAAATGTATGGGATATGGTTGTGCTGTATGGGCATTAAAAAATGCTATTATGTTTGTTGATGAATTTTATATAAGAATAGGCATGGAGACAAATTATGATCATGTAAGAAAGCGATTATGATTTTACTCAAACCTGAGTATAACCTCTCAGTTATTGACCGCTCAAATTTGAGCCACCAATATTAGCCTAGGGGAGGTCAAATCCCTACAACCCTTGTAAATGGTGACCGCGTCAGGGTCACGTGTGAAAAATCGCGAAATTACACAGGGGGGGATACCCCAAGAGCGTTTTGATAATAGCCACAAGGCTGTAATGTGCTGAAAACAGTGCACTATAAAGCCCTGTGGCTATTTTTGTTTCGTCCAAATGGTTCTAAAATTGCATAATTATAATGCAAAATAAGGTCAAAAAAATGTATAAATAACTTGCTAAAATACTCTATTTGAGTGATTAATGTAATAGGGAAATTTTAAGGAGGTGCATGATGCGGGCATTATTTGGAAGAAAAATCGAGAACATCGTGGACTTGAGAGAAGCCACAGAGTACTCTAGGAAGTCAGGCATGAAGGGAACGGTCTATACGGTTATTCGAGAGGTTGAAATGACAGACGAAGCTTTCAGGGAGTTCGGTGAAGACTTTCTGAAGGACCAGCCCTGGATACTTAAAACCGATGGCGGCTACAACGATAAGGGCGAGTACAGGTGCATTAGGGTCAGGAATGTGGACACAGGTGAAAAGCTGTTGATTTCATCAGAGGGCTTCGAGTATCCCCGGTATATTGGGATTGAGCCTGATGATGAGATGGAGGAAGATTAGCTGAGACGGCCAATAACTAAATTGGCGATAAGGTAAAGAGTATTGGCGATTACCATATTTGCGATCTACATGAATAAACCCCATTAGGAAAGGATGGTGTCAGATGGAATTCAATTACAATATCAAAGGTGACAGACGAAAGCAGCTTGTTAAGGCTCTAGAAGAAATTATCGGTTTCAAATCAGAGTACATGGGCGTACCGACATTCGCCTATCGTATAGGTAGGGTTATGGTGGACAGGGCTGGAACGGTCACCAACGAGGGTACATTCGTAGAAGTGTTTCAGAATATGGCTATAGCTCTTAGCTTAAGGGGATTTGTACCAGAGGGAGGTCTTGAGCAAGCTGATATAAGAGTTGAAGGAGATGCAGTGACAATCACAGATTCAGCAGCTACTAGCACTAATAAGGTGGGTCTTCTAGAGATTCAAATGCCCAGAGAAATGTTTACTGAAAAGGGGATTGAGAACCTGAAGAGGCTAATCAATGCCAAAGGTGATCTTATTAAAAAGGCCATCGGCACTGATAAGCTACCCATTAATACCTCAGAGGAGACCATTGGCTTTCCATGGTTTCCTCTTAAGGGTGATGCGGATGAAGTGGAGCACCACGAAAAATTCATCGAAGCACTCTGCCACATGGCCATCAATCAAAAGCGGGTAACGGCCAAAGCGGTGATAAGCGAAAACGAGAAGTATGACTTCAGGTGCTTTCTCTTAAGACTTGGATTCATAGGGGATGAACACAGGGCTTTCAGACGCTACTATCTAGGAAACCTTTCAGGGAACGCGGCCTTTAAGCGTGTGGAGTAATGAGTCTGGATAAGTTCAAAGTCTAAAAAGAAAAACGGATAGATGGGATGTAGGGTCCACAGGTCTATCCGTTTTGCCATTACAGTTATCTAGAACGTCCAGATTTGGTTATTAATGTGTGTCCATCATCATCTCGCCTGATGTAAATGGTATTAACTGCTAAGTGGGTTTTGCCATTTTCGCTCGGTGCAGTAGCTGGTCATGTCCCTTAGGGTTTTGAAATAATAGCCACTGCCTCTCTACTGAAGGCACCAGAGGTCTCTCGCTTCAGAACGCTTATCCCTCATTACGATGACTGGGTAGAAGTGTCCTAAACTCATCACGCGGATGATGTCAAAGTGCTCTATATCAAGACCGGCTTTAATGCTTCTTGGAATTTTCACCATGTATTTCAGCTCCTTTCCTATTCCCTCGTTTGAATCTGCGTTTTTTTACACGAAGCCCCAGCCCGCTGTCCGTATTGAAAAGGACCAGGGACAAGACAAGGGGACAGGAATACTGTCTCGAAATGAAATGAATATTTAGAAGCTGCAGCCAAGAGAAAATTCTTGGCTGCAGCTTTTTTTTACAAAATACAAGTTTTGAGACTATTATGGACACGTGTGTAGAACTCGTTCTGTTTTGTTTGTCCAATAAATCACATAGTGATATAATGGAATAATATAACAATCAGATGGAGGAGATAATATGGCTAGAAGGCCGCGTAGAAGAAGTGAAAGTGGGCTTTATCATGTTATGTTAAGAGGAATAAATAAACAGATAATTTTTGAATCTGATGATGACAGATTTCAGTTATTATCTACAATGAAGCGCTTTGTAGATACAAATAAGTTTGTTTTATATGGCTACTGTTTGATGGATAATCATGTACATCTTCTTATTCAAGAATTAGAAGATGATATTTCCAATGCAATAAAGAGAATTTGTTCAAGTTATGTATTGTGGTACAACAAGAAGTATGAAAGATGCGGGCATTTGTTCCAAGAGAGATTTAAGAGTCAACCTGTTGAAACAGATAATTATTTTCTGATGATTTTGAGATACATTCATCAAAATCCTATAAAGGCTAGACTTTGTAAGGACCTATTGGAGTATAAATGGACAAGCTATAGAGAATACATACAAAAACCAATAATAGTTGACACAGAATTTTGCTTAAGTTTATTCTCTCCCGACATGGACAGAGCTGTAGACCTGTTTATTGAATATATGACTCAAAACAATGAGGATAGTTTTCCAGCATTTGAAGATAATATTAGCTTAACTGACACTGAAGTATTAATAAAGCTAAATGATATGGGCATTAGGAATATTAGTGAATTGCAGAAGTTAGAGAAAAACAGAAGAAATAGCTTTATAAAGGAATTGAAAATGACAAAAGGTATCAGTATAAGACAAATATCCAGAATAACAGGTATATCCAAAGGCATTGTTGAGAGATCATAACAAGGATCTTTTTCGTTCCCAAGTGAAATTTTTAGTTTAAAAACTATTTTGTGGCATCAAATAATAAGCTAATAATTATAGAATAGGATCAGACCAACACTTAATGATGTTTAACACCTTGAAGGGTTTAAGAGGATATATTTGGTGGTATCTTATATATGACAAATATTTTAAAGAGGATATGAACAACAGTTATAGATGGACGCCTATACTGTTGTGATCCAGTGGCGTAACCGGCTTAAATGGCTGGTTATTTTATTGGAGTGATCTTTATGTCTGATAGTAAAAAACGATTATTGTTTTGGCACTTGGTCGGTATTGGTGTGTTCAATAAGGTGGATTATATACTTACATTGGAGTTCTTGGACAATGGATTTTATGAGGCTAATCCACTAATGGCAACTATGATAGGAACCTATGAATTTCCTATGGTCAAGTTAATATTGGTTCCATTGGTATTATTGGCACTGTGGCAGCATAAGGATAAAATAGGTGATCTGATTACAAAACTGTCTTGGGTTCCATTCCTTGGATATTTCTCTTTAATGGTTTACTATAGATTTTTGATTGTAAGTTATCTGTGATAATGTTAAAGAGTCTTACTTGGTATTCCAAAATTATAATAATAAGGATTGTATACGTTTTCTATCGTAGGCAATCCTTATTTTAATTGATTAAACATATAGTGATTGAGGATAAACAATTATTGACAATTTAGTTGCCAAAACTAATATAAAATTACTAAATAATGTGACAATTCTCTTATTCTAATGTATAATATCACTATGATTGCTTGTATATAAAATTCTTGAGAGATATGTGAGGTCATATATGGTTTTACTGATATTTATATATGGATTATTAATTGGTTCATTTTTAAATGTGCTGATATATAGAATACCAAGGGATGAGAATATTGCTTGGCCTGGATCACACTGCACATCATGTGAGCATGATCTTAAATGGTATGATAATATTCCTTTGTTTTCCTACCTATTTTTAAAAGGAAAATGCCGTTATTGTGGTGAAAAGATCAGTATTCAGTATCCAGTTGTTGAAGCTTCAAATGCAATTATATACGTTCTTTTATTCCTATCTTTCTACTATAATTCAAAACTGGATTTTGTGTTTTTCGCTTTTATTTCATCGATTCTAATTGCAATTGCCTTTATTGATCTTAAGGACCAGATTATACCAGATTCACTGGTTATTACAGTTCTTGTTCTTTCAATTCTCCAGAAGACATTGCTGCATTTTTATGATGGAGTACCATTTCCATTGATGGACAGTCTGTTAGGACTCTTTATTGCAGGAGGAATATTTCTTCTGATTGTCTTCTTCTCAGGAGGAGGAATGGGTGGAGGAGATGTCACACTTATTGCAGCTCTTGGATTTATTCTGGGTGTAAGACTGATATTTCTTAATATCTTCCTTGCATTTATCCTAGGTGCTGTCATATCAATATTTCTACTTGCCACGAAAATTAAGTCCAGAAAGGATCCAATACCCTTTGGTCCATTTATCATTCTTGGGTTTTTCATGGTACTTTTTTTAGGAGAAGAGCTTTTAAGTTGGTATTTCAACATTTTAATCTAGTAAATTATTCCATTTTAGTTTATTATATATTTAAGTGAACATGAGAGGAGAGAAGCTTATGGGTGTCTTTGGCAGCAATAAAATCCTTAGTCTGGACTTTGGTTCTGACAGCATAAAAGGTGTAGAGGGAAAGCATACCAGCAAAGGAATTGTGGTGGATAAGTGCTTCAGTGTGGAGTTGCCAAAAGGGCTCTATGTTGACGGCGAAATTACCGACCTTGATCAGATGACTTATCTTTTACGGAGCGGTTTGTCTGAAAACAAGGTTGCGCAGCTCGAAACCCACGGTGTATTCAATGCATCTTCTGTTGTAATGCGAGAAATCAGTCTTCCCAAGGCAACAAAAGAGGAAATCGAGGCAATTATAAATTACCAGCTCGAGGATTACATACCTATTAATCCTGAAGACTACATTGTAAAATATCTTGAACTTGGAAGTCGTATGGATGAGGGCGTGGAGAAACTGGTTCTTCTTCTTATTGGTATACCAAGAACGACAATCCAGGCTCATTTGACTCTTCTTAGGAATGTTAACCTGAAACCTGCCGTGATGGATTATCACGGAAATGCCATTGCAAAGCTTATAGAACACGGCGGAGAGATAAACGGCGCTTACAATGGTTTGCAAAATATAGCTTGTGTTGATATTGGATCCGGACAAACCAGCGTATCCATAGTGGAAGATGGAGTTATAAAGGTTGCAAGGGTGGTTGAAAGAGGCACGGAATTTGTTCTTGAAGAAATCAGAAGAAAGCTTCCTCATATTTCGGATCAGCAGATTCTGGAATATATGGATGGGATCAGTGATATATCTCAGAAGAATATCGGTCTTGATGATGAAGCTATCCTTTCTGAGACACTTAGGGATAATCTCTATGGTATTCTCGATATGATTGAAATGATATTTAGATATTACAAGACAAGGGAAGTCAGCAATGAAATAGATCTGGTTATTCTTTATGGTGGATTATCCAAAGTAAATGGAATTGACAAGCTGTTCCACGAATTCTTTGATCTGGAGGTTACTAGACTAAAGACAATGGAAAAAGTAAAGGCAGATTGTGACTTGAGTCAGTTTGCAAATGCAACTGGTGGCCTTATCCGTTTGAAAGAGGTGAAGAAAAAATGAGAGATCTTAACTTTTTTGATCCTTTTATAGATAAAAAATCATTCGCCTTCAACAGGATGCTTTTCCTATATGGAATTCTTTTTCTTGTTATCGTTGGATTGGGAGTAATGGCTGCAATGAATCAGCTTAAGATAAATGCTCTACAAAAAGAGGTAAACAGCTTGACACAAGTTGCCGAGGACCCACAGACACTAAAGAGAGTTGCTGAGATTCAGGCATTTGAAGATGAAACAGATCAATTCCGTCAGGAGGTTGAGAGAATCAGAGCTCTAGATAAGAATATCCAGGGCAGGGATATCATTGGTGAAAGTCTTCTAGATGATATAAATTCAAAACTTCCAGAGGGAGTATTCCTTACTAATTTAAGTGTTAGTGGAAGGGAAATCCGGATTGCAGGCTTTGCTGAAGATAGATATTCGATTGCCGAGTTTGCAAAAGGGCTTCAAAACCTTCCTATGAGCTCGAAATCATTTGTGTCCAACATATCTGCAGTTGAGAATTACTATAGATTCAATCTTGATCTTACATTGGAGGAGGTGCTGGTAGATGTCAACTAAGTTGAAGTCACTATTCAGTAGCATTAAAACCAGACCCCTTACAAAAAGCGAAAAGATACTTCTCACGCTTCTTGCTATTGTAGGAATTGCATATCTTGGGAACCAGTATATTCTGGTACCACAGGATGAAAAAATACAGGCATTGCAAGTTGAAAAATATGAACTTGAAACCAAGATATCGGAAATGAATGCAACATTAAGAAGAGAGGACGACATCAAAAAGGAATGGGAGCTGCTTCACAGAGAAAGAAACCAAATTCTTTCCTACTACTTCCCAACTCTTGACCAGGCTCAGATTATCTATCTGCTAAATGACCTTTTACCTGAGGATCAGGTGGAAATAGCTGACCTTAACTTCTCAAGGCCTTCATCAGAAAACGTATCTGAGATGGAGGTATTCAATATGGGAATATCCGTTCCCTTCACCGGTGATTACACTGGAATAGAGGAAATGGTAAGGGCGATTGAGTTGAGTCCAAGGAGAATGATGGTGGATAGTCTTTCCCTTGATAGAAGCGCGGACAACCAGCTATCAGGCTCCATGAGCCTTAAAGTCTATTCCCTTGAGGGTCTTGCTGAGATGGAAGAAGAGGATGTAATTTATGTTCAGACAGCAGAGAATCCTGATCAGGGTACACTGTTCTCAAGCTTTGACGGGTTTGTTGGAGCAACAGCAAACGGTGGAACTAGCGGTACGGCTGGATCAGGTGGAACAGATGGTGGTGTCACAAGTGGTGATGGGACTACTGGAGGAGGTACTTCCGGCGGAGGTACTGGAGTGGATGGAGGAACCACTGTAAAGGGTGATATTCTCCACAGCTTTGAATGGAGAAACTACGACTTTATTCCAAGTCATGAGCTGGTAAGAGGACAGGCTGAGCCTACCACGATTGCACTTGATGGAAAGTATGCCTTGAGACTTGAATATAATATTCTTGGAACAGAGGAAGAGAACAGGGCAATGGTTGATATAACAAGTCAGGATATTGAACTTAAATATCCACCGACTGACCTTAGCATACACACCTTCTCCTTCTCATATGCACCGGGCACGGTTGGTGTAAGAATTCTAAACCAGGATGGAGATGAACAGTTTATTCCTGTCAACGAAGGTATTTCTTGGCTTGGATGGGGAAGATCAAGAATAAGTCTTCCTGGCAGTGTTGCAGAATACCCAATAAAGATCACACATATATATTATGAAATGGCCAAGGGAAGAGATGACTTCGGAGTTCTTGTATTTGACAAGTTGGAGGCAATCTATCCTCATCATGTTGATTATTCCTATGAAGGCACTGACAAGGAAGCAGACAAAATTTTCTACGAGGTTAAACCTGGTGATTCAGTATCAACAATATCAAGAGATATATATGGAACACTTGAATACAAGAATGAGATAATGAGAAACAATGATATAAGTGCAGGAGATGTTTTACCTGTTGGCAAGATACTAGTATTGGTGAAGAGATAGGAGGAGAGATAAAATGAACAGAATAAAGTTTGCGATCGTATTGACTTTAGTATTGACTCTCCTTCTTTCAGGAGTAGCATATGCAGCCCAGGTTGATTATGATTTTGGGTATGACGAAGGAGTAAGTTTTTATTCGATTGATTCATCATTTGAAAGCGGTAGAAGTGCATTTAGAGACTATAGAGACTATATCAGAGATGCTGACCCTGAAACATATGATGAAATCAGTACACTTAACGGTGAAGCTTATGCGGACTTTGAAGAAGGCTTTATAAAGGGTTATGAAGCTGCTATGGGTGGTTTAGCGGATGTTGATTATGCTGAGGAATTAGGAAAAAGATTAGGTGAGACTTATGCATTAACGGATTATTACGAAGACAATGATTTTGATTGGGAAGACGCTCTACCAAGTGATAGAACCATAAGCCGTATGTTTGATCTTGATAAAATGGATGAGTCCTATGAAGATCAGTTTATCATAGAATTTATAGCAGGTTTTAAAGAAGGCTATGAAAATGCTTATGAAAGAGCTTTATTTGAACCATCACGAATAAGTATGAGCCAGGGACTTGATAACGGAAAAGCTTCAGGTGCAGCTTTAGGTAATTCATTTGCTGAAAGAGACTATTTGTTACAAAACTCAATGAACTATGAGAGAAATCTGCCAAGGGATTCTGAAATTATTGACAGATACAGACTTGATTTAGGAACTAATGAATATGAAGATGCATTTATCGAGGGCTTTAAGGAAGCTTATGAAATCAACTACAATCAGATGTTCAGAAGATTAAATCAACAAAGATCTATAGATTCCCTTGAATCGATTATTGTACCCGCAGTGGGAGATACTGTTACAGTAGACAATGCTGTTGGAATTAGTGTTGAGCCTGGGACTTTCTATATGCCGGTATACGTCTCAATCAACCAGCAGAATACAGGCTATTTCAGATTTGGATCTTATGTAAGGGCTTCAGAGATTTATTCAATAAGACTGGATAATCCTGCTAACACTCTGGATGATGAAAAGAAGATAACAATAGCTTTCCCATATTACGGAGATAAATACAAGGCTGGCATATACAAGCTTGTAAATGAAAAATGGTACTATATTCCTTCAACGGTGGAGGATGGTGCAATTACTGCTAAGGTACTTCCTAGCACAATGTCCAACAGGGAGGGAGTATACGCAGTATTTATGGATGAAAACATAAGAATCCTTACTGATGTTAGGGACCACTGGGCTAATCCTGAGATTGAAACAATGGTAAGAAGAAATATCATTATGGGATACCCTGGAAATACACTTTTGGATGCTACTTTCAGACCTTCACAGAGTATAACAAGGGCAGAGTTCCTGATTCTTCTGAGCAGAATCGAAAACTGGACCCTGCCAAACTACATTGTCAATGCTACCCACTTTAAGGATTACGCTCAATTTTCCAGCTATGACAGGATTATCAGCTATGGACTTTCCAAGGGATATGTAATAGGCTATGCTGACGGTACATTCAGACCATACAGTCCAATATCATATTATGAAGTGGAGTTGATTATGGGAAGAGTCATGAATAGCTATGGTTTCAGATGGAATACCATCGCTACACAGATGATGTATGAAAAGGCCTACAGGTCACCAGGTCTAGACAATATAAATAACAAGATCACCAGGGCAGAGGTGGCTTTCATGCTTTATGTTCTTAATCAATGGCGCTATTGATAGATAGGAACAGTTTCAAAAAGGGCTACACACTGATCGAATTGATCGTTGTTGTAGCCCTTTTTGCTTTGCTTCTCGCTATTACACTGCCCAATTCAGCTATTATTAGAAATCTTAATGAAAGACAGGAACTGAGGATGATTGAGAAGGACTTAAGGCAAGCAAGAAACAAGGCGATTCTTGAGAACAGATTGATCGACGTATCCTTTTATGTGGATGGAAATCAATATATCATTCAATATAGTGAAAGCGAAAAAATAAAAGTACATAAGCTAAAGTCAGGTCTAAGGATATTTTATGCCGGGACGTCCGGGTTTAGATTCAACGGGACAGGTAGGGTTGGAAACTCAAATACCGTTACACTTAAAAAATCTGATGGTAGGACATACCATATCGCTGTTGGAGTAAATACAACAGAAATTACTCTTCGGGAGGTAAAATAAGTTGAAAAAACCAGGTTTTTTGCTTATTGATATCATTATTGGACTGGGACTTCTTGGTCTTCTAGCAGTTGTTATTCATACTTCTATTGCAACTTCAGCAAAGAGTATAAGAATCATCGAAAACAGGTCAGTTCTTCTGGATAATTGCCAGAGAGTAGCAGAGACATTAAAGGTTCCTTCAGAGGAGAACAATGAATTTTTCCTAGCATTATCCTATGATGATGGGTTTATGGATTACCCAAGTCCATATGCTCCTGAAAACACCCAGGTCTTGGTAAGACTTGATGAACATGGCGACAGAATCCAGACATATACAGTTATGCTAAAGGGGGAGGATTCTCATGTTGAACTTGTTGCAAGCAGGATCCTCAAATAAGAAAGGCTATACGATTATTGAAATTGTAATGGCAATCGGATTTTTGGGAATATCCATTGTGATATATTTTTCCATAATGAGATCAACAGAGGAATCGGCAAACCGAATTCAGAAGTTTGATGACTTTATGCTAAATGGAAGGTATGCAACAGAATATGTAATAGAAGATGTTATGCTTGCAGATGAAATTATCAGCATGGAGGAATACTATCCTGGAGGAATTCAGCAGAGTGATACATTGGGGTTTATACTGATAAATCATAATAACGGTGTAAATACTGATACAAAGGACTACGACAATTATTTCAAATACAAATACATCTATTACAGACTCACTGGTGATGTAGTTTTCAGAAGTACATACAGTCATAATAGCTACAGACCAGAGAATGCACCTTCCAATGGAGGGGATAATGTCTTGGCTAAAAATGTAATATCTATAGGAGATAGCAATTACTGTCCGGAAGACAGGATGCTTTTTATTGATATTGAAACACAAGACCCTGCCAGCAGTAAAAAATACAAATTTATGGAAACAAAATATCTTGGAAAATACTAACCGGAGAGGACATATGAAGAGAGACGGAAATGTTATAATGCTTGTGTTAATTGTTAGTACAGTGTGCATGGTTACTGTTGCCTTTGCAATGGAGAGTGTCTTTATTCAGAATATGCTTGTATTGAACAGGCGTGATAATATTCAAGCAGAATTGTCACTGGAGGGTATGGTAGCAAAGCTGCTTATTGACAGCGAGGAAAAGCAAAACCTGGTAATGGAAATTGTGTCTGATTTGTCATTTAGAGAGTCTGATAGTGTGAGTTTTCCTTTATCAATCGATGGGATGCAAAATACAACAGGAACTATAGATTTTACAAAATGTGATGAAGGCAGAATGAAGTATAAATTAAATGTTGAAGGTACAAGAAATGGAGTCCAGGACTCCATTGTGGCCGCTGGTCATGTTTATGATCCAGTTATTGACCATTGTGACAATGGCCTGGTTACAATTCAGGGGAAGTCTCTTGAGGAATCTGAGGAAGTGAATTTGTTTCTTAACGAAATGAAACATAAATTTAATGGTGAAGAGGTGACCAGTGATTATTTCCTTGCACATAACTATCTGGAAAATGAAGTTGAAATCAGGGCGAAATCTTCTGGTTATAGGTATATCGATTTTATAAGAGGAGACCATATTTCAAAATATAGCTTCTGGAATGGGAAACTTGTTCTTTTCAAGGAATATGATGGTTTCAACAGAGATATAGTTAGATTGAAAGAATCATCCAGTAGCCTTACAGAAGGAACCGTGAAAGGTATTATGTATATCGAAGATGGGGATTTAATCATTTCAGGAGATATTCACTTCAATGGGATTATCATAATTGAAAATGGAAATCTTATCAAAGAAGGCGAGGGTGAAGTAATAATATATGGCAAGGTCATTATGAACAATTTCAATCAGCCTGATGAGGGGATACAAATTGTATATGATCACGAACTCTTTAGGCAAATGACTAGATTTATACCTTGTTTTATAAGCCCTGGCATAGACTCCATACGATAAAGTAAGAGAAAGCCATACAAAGTATGGATGCAGACTAACTTTTAGCTGTCAATAACTTTTGAAAATGTCAGTAAAAACTAGTCTAATTATCTTTTGAAAATGTCAGTAGATAATTAAGTGGT
>NZ_JBMEMN010000042.1:0-19345 GCF_049310905.1 Gudongella sp. DL1XJH-153 | reverse complement strand
ATATTGTTAGGTTTGTACTGGCAATTACTTTTTGTATTTTTGACTGCCATTTATCGCATTTTTAGATTACCATAAACACAATTAATACCTATTTCTTATCTCTCCTTTAATTCGTACAAGTCATCTCTTCTATTTCTAAGTAGAGTAACTGTACCTGACTTTCTAGAACGTTTCAGTAATTCCAAATCCAAATCTCCAACAATTACCATTTCAATATTTGGTGTACATTCAGCCAAGATGCCATCTCTTGAAAATGAGAAGTCTGAAGGTGTGAATATGGCGGATTGTGCATACTGGATATCCATATTCTCAACATGAGTCAAGTTACCTACAGTTCCAGCGATTACGGTGTATATTTGGTTTTCAACCGCTCTTGCTTGAGCACAGTATCTAACCCTTAAGTAGCCTTGTCTTTCATCGGTACAGAAAGGAGTAAAGATTATATTGGCTCCTTTTTCAGTTACAATTCTAGCAAGTTCTGGGAACTCCATGTCATAACATATTAGGATTGCAATTTTCCCACAATCAGTATCAAATACATTAATTCCATCACCTGTTGAAATTCCCCACCATTGTTTCTCGTTTGGAGTTATATGCAATTTATACTGCTTTTCGATAGTACCGTCTCTTCTAAATAGATATGCAATATTAAAGATTTTACCATCTTCTTCTACGAAATGAGAACCACCAATTATGTTGACATTATATCTTACTGCATAGTGTGTAAACATTTCCAAGTATTTTTCAGTAAATGTAGTTAACACCCTAACTGACTGACTAGGTGTATCTTGATCAACAAAAGAAAGCAATTGGGTAGTGAATATTTCAGGAAATACTACAAAGTCAGAACTATAGTTTGAAGCAACATCAACATAATATTCACATTGGTGAGCGAATTCTTCAAATGAGTTAATTTTTTTCATCATATATTGAATTACACTAACTCTTACAGGATATGCAGTTTTAAACTGGTGTTTACTCATGGGTTGATACTCAATATTGCTCCATTCCATTAGTGTTGCATATTCCAATGAAGCTTTGTCTTCAGGCAAGTATTTTTTGATTATTCTTTTTAAAACAAAGCCATTTAAAAGTTGAAAGGTTAATATGGGATCATAAATATTATGCTTAATAACTTCCTGAACATATTGTTTAGGCGTTAACTCTGACGAATGATTGTGGTAATTTGGAATTCTTCCACCAATAATAATGCTCTTTAGATTTAATTTCTCAGCAAGTTCTTTTCTTGCTTCGTACATTCTTTTTCCAATCTTCATGTTTCTATAATCAGGATGAACCATTATTTCCATTCCATACAAATTATAACCATCAGGATCATGATTTGTTATATTGCCTTCATCTGTTATCTCATCCCATGAGTGTTGTTCATTGTATTCATCAAAACTGATTATCAAACTTGAGCTTGAACCAATAATAATTCCATCATATTCAACGCATATCTGTCCCTCTGGGAATAATTTGATATGGCTTAATAGTTGATCTTCTTCCCATGGTTTCATGTTAGGGAAGCATAGCTTCTGCAATTCTATTATTTCGTCAAAATCCTTCCTCTCAATATTTCTAACTATGATTTTGTTTTCAAATTTTGATAAATCGTATTCAGACATATTTGACCTCCTTGTGTTTAAATACTTATGTATATAAGTATACCCTTTAATAGTTAGCTAAAAATATTATTGCTGTTTTATAAAAAGCGATGGGAATATTTTAGCATGCTAGCTTAATTGCTGACGTCTAATTCTGTTGACAGATACAACCATAAGTAGTACGCTATATCCATAGCAACTATATACGTAATGAACATAGTATAGTCGGAGGTGATGTTATGGAAAAGGATCATGATTTATTCTGCTCCAGTAAAAGTCACAAGATGGAAAGATTTTTAGAGGTATGCCTATTGTTACTTTTATATGATGAGGCAGGGTATGGCTATGGACTTATTGAACAGCTGGAGTATTTTGGTTTTTCTCAGGACGAACTTAATGTAAGTACGCTTTATAGAACACTTAGAAAAATGGAGAAAGAGGGTCTGGTTTCTTCTCTTTGGGAAGAAGGTGGTCAAGGGCCAAGAAGAAGAGTATATGAAATTACAGATAGTGGCAAAAGGAACCTTGAGCAATGGATCAAAATCCTGGAAATCAGAAAAGCAAGGATTGAAAAGTTAATCCTAAAATATGAGGATAAAACCAAAAACTGAAAGGAGAATACAATATGAAAATATTTGATTTGATGAATCTTGAGGCAGAAGGCTACGAAAACAGAGGTGTGAATGTATTTTTTCAAAATGATACATTCAAAACCCGTGTAATCGTATTGGAAGCTGGAGGCAAAATCCCACCATGTCAGATGGATACATTCGTAATGTTTTATGTTGTTAAGGGAGAAGTTGTTCTAAGGAAAAATGAGGAGTCTTCTATATTGAAAGAGAATCAGGTTTTTATTACTGAACCCGCATTGCTTTCAATGGAAACGACCTCTGGAGCAAGACTTATGGGCGTACAAATAAAGTCTAAAGAATAGGAAGGTGACATAATGGCTACTATTATTACTATCTACGGCTTTTTAGCAGTTTGCTTAATTGCATCCTTAATAAAAAGCAAAGAAAAATCAAAAAAAGCATTTAAAGTAGCCGGAAAAGCTCTTCTTAAGACTGCTCCAAGCATTTTAGCCGTATTGGGAATAGTAGGTCTGACATTAGGTATATTTACACCAGAGACAATATCAAATCTGGTTGGAGCTGAAGCTGGATTTATTGCAACAATTGTAGCTGCAGTACTTGGCGCAATCACTTTGATACCTTCTCTGGTAGCATTTCCACTAGCGGGTTCATTACTCCGATCTGGTGCAACAGTAATGACCATTTCAGCTTTCATAACCACACTGGTTATGGTTGGGATAGTAACAGCACCAATGGAAGTAAAAATCTTAGGGAAAAAATTCACCTTGCTCCGTAATGGATTAGGATTTCTGGCTGCATTGGTAATTGCTGGGATTATGGGGGTGACATTATGATGGAGACGATTAAGAAGTTTAAATTTCCCATGTTAATTGGATTGGTATTTATTGTTTTGGCGATCCTTGCACCTGTTACAGCTGCAAGGTCCACTCAGGTGACGTGGGACTATTTTAAGGAGATGGCCTTAATTATGCCTCCTGTATTTATACTGATGGGCTTAATGGAGGTATGGGTACCAAAGGATAAAATACAGTTGTGGTTGGGAAGCGGTTCAGGCATTCGAGGTGGATTGATTTCACTCCTCCTTGGTACATTGCCAACAGGACCTCTTTACGTTGCTTTTCCAATGACTGCAACATTATTGCGAAAGGGAGCCAGCTTAAGCAACATGGTCATATTCTTAGGATCGTGGGCAGCGCTTAAGATTCCACAGCTGATGGTCGAAATCAAATTTCTGGGGATTCCATTTACAGGATTGAGGTTTGGGCTAACACTTACTGCATTAGTCTTAATGGGATTGATAATGGAAGCGGTTCTGGGGCGTCATTCAGTTGCTGGATGGCTACCACCTGAAGATGATGAAATGATGAAGAAATAACTGAATTATTCGGACAATGAATTTGATCTGGTTGTAACCTCCAATGCACCAGTCTATTTAGAAGAAGCAGCGCGAGTATTGGAACCAGGTAGAGAAATGATTATGGCTTATTCCTCTGGAGAGGAGATACTTGATTGGGCTAAAGAAGATGTAATCAAATTACAATATACTTATATATAGGCCAATAAAGTTTGTCAGAAGACTCACTACATGAGATAATATACCTGACTTCTCGAAAATTCTATTGCATTACTAGAAAACAAGCAAAGGATTGGAGATAATGCAAAAGACCATTGAGTAAAAAGAGAAGATTATTGAATTGCGAAAACTAGGCATAGGATACTGCAGATGCTAAAATCGAGATTGGTTCTGGCTGGATGGAGACATGGAAGAAGCAATCAAGCACCTAAAGGAAAGAAGGTTGTTTCGGGATGTACCAATTTGGATTAAAGACTTGATGTCTGGTAAAAAAGTCCAAGAACCTGATTAGTACTTATAAATAAATCTATAGTAGATAGGTAGCTACATATCATGAATAAGTTTAGAAAAATTTAAAATATGGGAGGTACTCGAAATGTTGAATCAATCATCCTCAAAAAACAGAATTGAAAACAATGGGACACTGGTATTAAAAGGTGTAAAGTTAATTGATGTAGTATATGATAGACACCAAGATGATGTAACAATAATTATAGAGAATGGTATTATTACTAGTATTGAGAATGAGAGTGTTTTAACCATCCCTATTAATGCTAACGTTCTATATCTTCAGGGGAAAACAGTCATACCAGGCTTAATAGATTCACACCTACACCTTTCACAATCTGGGGTTGATGATTTTTTAAAACCGTATGCAGAAAGAATGAATACAAAGCTAAAGAGAAATGCGTATATAACATTAAGATCTGGGGTTACTACAGTTAGAAATATGCCCGGCGGTGCAGGAAAAGAAATCTTCAAGTTTAGAGAGAAAGTAAAACAAGGCAAAGTTCTGGGGCCTAGAATCTTATTATCGGGTCCTGCATTAGCACCCTCTTATGGATATTTCAGCTTAAAAAGATTTTTTCCTCCTAATCCATTGGCCATGGCTATACTTAGTAGAATATTTGGGGCTCATGGATTAGCAATAGACGTCGATAGCCCAGAAGAAGCTCGAGAAACTGTCAACAAACTAAAAAGAGAAGGGGTAGACTTTATAAAAACTGTTACACCAGGAGCCCATATACCCTTTACTGAAAAAGATGAAAAACTAAAAGAAAAACTGTTAAAAAAAGGGATAAAGCTAGAGACCATTGAAGCGAGTATGCAACCAGAAGTTTTGGAGGCAATTGTAGAAGAAGCTCATAAAAACGATCTTAAAGTAGCTGCTCATACTATCTTCTGGACGAAGGGCTTTAATGAGGCCATCAAAGCAGGTGTAGATAGTGTAGAACATACTCCTTTTGGATTAATTGACGATGAGACGTTTGAATTAATGAAGAGTAATAATACATATTGGACACCCACTGCTTATTGCTTTTACAACTGGACTAATTTTATCGACAACCAAGAACAGTATGATAGTATAGAAATAAAAGAGCTCATCCCTGAACCTTTTCATGCATTGGGAAAAAAATCATTAGATAAGGTTAGAGAAGATATAAAATCAGGAGAAGATCTTGTATGGGGGAATTTTTACGAGAAAATGCAGCCATTTAAAGAAATATATTTCCCTAATAATTTTAAGAATGCTGTTGAGAAAGGCATTAAAATTGTTGCAGGGGTTGATGGTGGTGCTTCAGGAGCAGGGTATGTTCCACATGGTCAACTACATAAAGAGTTAAAGCTTTTCGCAGAGCATGGTATGAGTAAAATAGAGGTTATTAAAACAGCCACTATAAATGCAGCAGAACTTTTGGGATTAGAGAAAAAACTTGGAAGTATTGAAGTAGGTAAATTAGGGGATTTTGTAGTATTAGAATCTAATCCACTTGAAGATATTACAAATTTGAGTCAAATAAATTGTGTAATAAAAGCTGGAAGTGTAGTTTACGAAAAAGAGAGTTCTTAGTAGAATGAATTTTCAATATGAATAATTGAAGTGTTGAATATGAATGAGTTCAAATGAAGAGTTTTAGATTGATTCTCCACACGTAGGGTGTAAAAAATCGATTTAAGACATTAATCATGTCCTCACATGTCACGTTGCAGTAGTTTGTCTTGTACAAGGAACTAGTAGAGCAAAGAAAGGTGATTTGAAATGTTTAGGATAGAACGATATCAAATATCTAACGATAATCTTAAGAACTGGGTAAAGTTTATCTGGCATTTTGAATCAGATAATGTTGATGTTTATCATAAACTTCTGCCTATGGATAGCGTTGATATAATTATTAACTTGGCGGATGATATGGTGTATGAAATTGAATCCACTGAGAGAATAACTGCACCTAAAGTACATGTTAACGGTTTAAGAAGTCAGCATAGTTTCATTCATCAGAAGGGAAATATTGATGTATGGGGGATTTCTTTTTATGCTTTCGGATTGTATCCGTTTATCAACAAATCACTATCTAGTATTCAGAATGAAATAATAGACCTTAATTCTTTATCAGTCCCATTGGCGGACAAATTAAATGTAGCTTTAATTCATAAAACAGCACAGTGTAAAATCAAGAGTATTATGGAGTCATTAGATTCAGAGTTGGAAACAACTGATAGCAGCTTATTAAGAACGCAGATTATAGATGACTTCATGAAGACTGATGATATTCCGATATCGATGTTTTGTTCAAATAATGGAATAAGTCAGAAAACGTTTGAAAGATTTGTTATTAGCATGACAGGGTTTCCACCGGTAAAATTGCGTCAAATAAAGCGTTATATGATGGCAAGTAATCAATTGCTGTTTAATAAGTCTGCTAAGATACCTGAAATTGTATATGATAATAATTACACAGATCAAGCATATTTTACCAAAGAGTGTAGGAAGTTTTCCGGAGTGACCCCAAGAACATTTCGTCTGGAAAAAAATACAGTAATTGAAAATTCAACTTATATTTGATTCTGTCGATTTAGTACAATAATTACTGTTTCATCTTTAATATAATTAAGAAAAAACAGGAGGTATGGTGCTATGATTATAACAGAAATTGTAAAGATGAAGCCAGTTGAAGGTATTACTAAAGATGAATTTATTGGTATTGTTGATGGGCTTGAAAAGAATTTTCATTTAAGACAAAAAGGTTTTATTGACACAGAATTGCTTTATCATGATGAAGAGAATGAATGGTATATGATACAGCATTGGAATTCAAAGGACGAATTAAAGGAAGCTTCAAAAAAGATTTTTACGGATAAAGACGCGGAGGATTTTGTTAATTCACTTGACAAGCAAAGCATCAAAATGCTTGTATTGCCTCAAGTAGATAAATGGATACAAGTTACAAGACAAGAAAAGGAGTAAGAAGAAAGCAATAGGGACGGTTCCTATTGCTTTTTTAAGTTAGTTTTGTTATTCTAATTTTAAGATTATATAATGCCAAGAACAGCCAGAGTAAGGATCCCAACAGATTTTTACCATATTATAATGATATGGATCAATAAGGATCAATAAGGATCAAAGAATAACTGATATAACTATCCACGATGACTTGGGTTCTGAAGGAACCTTTTCCAATAAATATGACTTAGAATAAATAAAAAGGAAAGGAAATGAACAAAGATGAAAAAAAGTTTTCAAGTTGCTGAAAAGATTTCTCTCGTTGTTGCGTTGCTGGCTATAGTTGCTTCGTTAGGAGGACTGCTCGTGGAGAACCTATATCGGGACAGCGAAGCGATTCGTGCAGTTTGGTTTGTGAATGATTTAATTACCTTGTTTCTTGCAGTTCCAATTTTAGTAGGCTCGATATATTTTTCTTTAAAAGGCTCCTTAAGAGCTTCACTTGTCTGGGTAGGTAGCATTTGGTACATGCTATACAACTATGTTTTTTACCTGTACGGTGCTGCTTTTAATGCCTTCTTTCTGCTTTATGTTTTGTTGTTTGTGTTATCGGCGTTCAGTTTAATTATCACATTGGCTCAGATTGATCCGAAGAAGTATGTGCATCAACTGCTTGATCATGCCCCGATAAGAGCAGTAAGTAGATTTCTGTTCTTTTTTGCTGCGGCATTGGGCATCCCATGGGTGATGCTAGTTCTTGGTTTTATTCAATCGGGTGAAGCACCTCCTTTTGAAATGACCATTGTATTTGCCACAGATCTTTCATTTTTAGTTTCGGTGTTGATATTCAGTGGTATTTTATTGAAAAAGGGAAATGTCTGGGGCGTTGTATTATCAGCTATGATCTTGCTAAAAGGAGTTCTATATCCGTTAGTCTTACTTATCGGTGGAGTGGTTGCTTATGTTCGAGTTGGTGTCTGGGATACCTTCATTCCTCTGTATGCAATTCTATGGATTCTATGCATATATTTTTATCTGCGGATGTTGAAGGGAGTAGACGTAAAATCTTAGGTCGTGGTAGGGTCTGAGTTACAAATTTTCAAAATATAACATCGGTAGCGCGACAATTATGACCTTGGGAGCAAGGGACAGCAAAGAAAAAATCATGCCTAGTTTTCCTGCGGATGAAGGTATTATTATAAATAATCCTGATTAAGTAGAGCTTGTAGTCTTTGCTATGTGCACCAAAATGTCTGATTTCATAGTTGGAGAAACAATTGATGTGGACGGAGGCTCATTACTAAGCTTTTAGACTAAGACCTGGAGTTATAACATTGAAGAATGTATACCTGGTCCAAAAAAAGAATAATATGTAAAAATAAACGTCTCCGGTGCATAAAAGTACATCAGAAACAGATTATCACAGACTGGTTGCCAAGAACAGGTGATGAAAACGGAGGGATTAAATTGAAACATTTACTGGGAAACGATAGTGTGATTATTCGCTTTTTTAGTCTATATGTTCTAGGGCTGATATTGTTTTTTATAAGCTGGACTATAGCATATTATTTACTACCGGAGGGTTTTTTACAAGGATTTGGAATCCTTGGCAAGTTGGCTGGAGATAAAGCAGCTGATACTCTGGTGCGTGAATTCATACATATTCTAGGGTTAAATCTCATTGGTGTATCATTTATTATTATTGGAAACTATATTTTGCGTGTAAAATACTTTTCTTTTGGATATTTGGTGCCTTTAGCGTGGATGATCATGTATGGTATCATATTGGGAACTAACTCATTCTCCATTCAACTGGAAGAAGCAATGGCTCCTACGTTAGCTGTATTCAGCCGCAGTGGATTATATGAAATGATGGCGGCGGTACTTGTAGCTGCAGCTACTAATTCTATCTCAGTTAATTACTCAGAGAATATTTCTTCAAAATCTAAGCCAATCCCAAAAAATGAACGAGCTCATTTAAAAAAAGAACAATGGATTGCAATCTGCATTGCTATTTTGATACTTGCTGGAGCAGCTTTGCGTGAAGCCTATATGATTGTCAATATCTCGTAAACAGTTCATAGACAGGATAACCCTGATATCTTTTCCAATTTTTTTCTTAAAAAAACTAGAGAGAGATTTCCCAATAATAGCTAAAGAAAATTGCAAAAAAGACTCGAAATCATAAGAATGAGTTTCGAAATAAAAGGAGCGTTTGAATATGGGCAACTCGATACTACTGGTGTACAAAAGCAAGACTGGGTTTACAAAAAAATATGTCGATTGGATTGATGAAGTTATTTCGTGTCAAAAAGTACCCTTTGATCAAATCAATAATGTTGATATTAATAATTATGGTATTATTATTTATGGTGCTGGTATGCACGCCGGTCGCATACAAGGACTGAAGGAGTTTAAGAATAAAGTATTGAACCTAGCTGGTAAAAAGATAGTCGTTTTTGCAACAGGAGGAGCACCTTATACTGAGGAAATTATTTCAACGATCAAAACAGATAATTTTTCAGCAAATGAGCTCAATAAAATTAGCTTCTTTTATTTTCAGAGCGGAATCAATTATGATAAAATGAGATTTCTTGATAAGACAATAATGAAAACTTATAATAGAATACTAGAGTTTAAAAATGATAAATCAGATATTGAAGATGGAACTAATAAAGCGATTTCTAGAACGTATGATCATTCTAGTAGAGAAAACATAAAGCCCATGATTGACTACTTAAATAAAATTTCCAATTAAAAGCCTTCAGCTGAAAAAACCGAGTCTGATTCTTCAAACAGACTAAACCAGAAAGAAAATGTTGGATTCTAAATCTATCAGTACAAGTGGTTCGACTTTAGTTGAGTTGAAGTTATTAGATCCAGCTGTTCTTGAAGGTTATGATAACTTTATTGGGTTTATACCAATAATTTTACTCCCTTCTAAAATTCTTTTAGATAGTGGTATTGCTTGCATTGATTTGATGTGTTTCGATGCCTTAGTTTAATAATAAGAGCCTCTCTAAAGGGAGGTTATAATCTTGATTGACTATGAATAGGAATAGGAACACAATATCACTATCTGTCAGTAAAGGAATAAAGTGTAAATTACAAGTATGATGTAAACAGCTTATTGATCGAGGGCAATGTAATAAAAAATAATTGGATTCCAAAAAAAATAATTTGATCCGTAAATATTGATTGTTAAAGGTAATTTCGAAACCGGTAGTTGTTAAAAAGTTTTTTAGCAGGTATCGGTTTTATAGTTATTGTGACAATATGACAAAAGAGATAAAGAACCAGCAAACGGGTGAGGTTAATAAGGTCGGAGGGAGTTTTCCTAATGGGTAATGAACAGTCGGATTTTAGAATAAAGCAATTGCAATTAGAGCAAGATAATTTGGAATTTCAAATTGAAAAAGAAAAGCGTGAAGCGGAACTTATCATCGCCAATAAGGAGCTGGACTTCCAAAACAAAGAGAAAGAGAACCGTGCAGCAGAACTGATCATTGCCAATAAGGAATTGCTGTTCCAAAACGGGGAGAAGGAGAAACGTGCAGCAGAACTACTTACATCTAATAATGATCTGGCAATTCAAAGTAGAGAGATAGAACAAAAGACCAAAGAATTATTACTAGCCAGAGAACAAATTGATATGGCTGGTGTCATAATAAGCAGAGCTTGGAGATATAATCAAAGTTTGATAGAAGCCAGTATAGATCCCATTATCACCATTGATGAAATGGGCATGATCATTGATGTAAATACTGCTGTGGAAAACGGGACAGGCTTATCTAAAAACAAGTTAATTGGCACTAGCTTTTCAGAAATATTTTCCGATCCGGAAAAAGCAAGAAGCTATTATCAAACTGTTTTTGAAAAGGGGCAATCTTTTAACTATGAACTCAATTTAAAGCATACAAATGGATTTACCACTCCTGTTATATACAATGCATTTGTATATTCGGATAATGAAGAAAAACGAGTAGGTGTTATGGTTGCAGATAATGATATTACAACTAAACAAAAAGATGAAATTGTATATTTGCAAATCAATCTAAACCTATTGATCAAACAAAGAACAAAAGAGTTGATGATAGCAAATGAGAAACTAGCTATAGAAAATGAAAAAAATGAATACTTAGGATACCATGATTATCTAACAGGACTATATAATCGAAGATATTTTGAAAATGAGCTTAAGAGACTTGACACAAAAACAAACTTTCCCATATCCATTATTATGTGTGATGTAGACGGATTGAAACTAATCAATGATTCATTTGGACACAGTTCCGGGGATGAGCTTCTAAAAAAAGCAGCTGGAGCAATTAATAAGGCATGCCGGACTGAAGATGTTGTTTCCAGATTAGGTGGGGATGAATTCGCTGTTATATTGCCTAGGACCGATGCTGGAGAAACAGTGCTAATCGCAAACCAGATTAAGGACTTTGCATCCCAAGGAAAAGTTGAAAAAATTGAACTTTCTATTTCCTACGGATATGATACGAAGAAGACTGAAGACCAATCATTGATTGAAGTTTTTGCAACCGCTGAAAACCACATGTACAGACATAAGCTGTATGAGCGATCGAGCATGAGGAGTAGCACAATAGATCTAATAATGAATACGTTATTTGAAAAGAGCAATAGAAAATCGCTGCATTCAAACAGAGTGAGTAGTATCTGTCAGGCTATTGCCTTGAAGATTAATTTTGATAGTGTTTATATTAAAAAAATGAGAATCGCCGGGCTTGTTCATGATATTGGTAAAATTGGTATCGATAATAAGATTTTAAACAAAGCTGGAAAACTTAGCAGTGATGAATGGAATGATATGAAAAGGCACTCCGAGATAGGCTGGCGTATATTGAGTACAACAAATGAGTTTCTGGAGTTGGCGCAGTTTGTTCTTAATCATCATGAAAGATGGGATGGCAGCGGGTATCCTAATGGATTAAAGGGGGAAAGCATACCGCTTGAATCGAGAATAATCGCTGTAGCTGACGCTTGCGATGCCATGACCAGTGAAAGAAGCTATCGAAAAGGGCGGGGTAAAGAAGAATCCATTAAAGAACTGATTAGATGATCTGGGACACAATTTGATCCTGTTAGATGTTCTGGGACACAATTTGATCCTGAAATTGTGGATGTGTTTGTGAACCAGGTGTTACCATATGACAGTATTTTTGAAGTGGATAGAGCTGCCACCGATTCGTGCCTAATAATTTAAAAGCTCGGCTGATCTTATATAAAAATCAGCCGAGCTTTTAAATTTATAAAAATAAGTATCCAGAACTATAAACAAAACTTAAAGCAAAAACAACCGTCCCCAATGCTTTTTATTTATAGGAGGTTGCAATTTTTATAATTAAATGCAATATATACTTTACATTAAGTAATATATATATTATAATATGCAATATAAAGGAGGCTATGTATGAAAAACAAACGCATGAAAATAGCTCGTTTGGAACGTGATATGAAACAATCAGATTTGGCAAAAAAAGTTGGTGTAACAAGGCAAACAATTGGGCTAATCGAGGCGGGAGATTATAATCCAACATTAAATCTTTGTATCGCAATTTGTATAGCATTAGATAAAACATTAAATGATTTATTTTGGGAGGAAAAATAATGAAAAATCTTGAAATTAAAGACGAAAGGATTGTATCTCAAAGAAGAAAAACACAAAGTGATGCATTTGGAGTTTTGTTCTTAGGGTTGCTAATCTCAATACTACTACAAAAATTTATGTTCAATGCACCATTTTCTAAGTATGCAGCAGAGTTCATTCTTCTTATCGTATCAGCGATTTATGTCGAAGGTAGAAACATTATCACAGGCAGTGGTACTTATAGTAAAGATTTTAGCGGACAAACACTTGTCGTGATACATAGTGTTGTATCCGGTCTTGCCATCGCTGCTATCGCAACTACATTCAATGCTATGGACCTTGGAGCAGAACAAATGGGAGGATTAGGTGGTATTGCGATAACCACTATGTTAACTTTTTTGTCCGGTGCACTGATATCATTTATTGTTTTCCAACTGCTTTTTATGATAAATAATAAAAGACAAAAGCAAATAGATGAGAAGTACATTGATACTGATGAGTAAAATGAGAATAATCATTAATTTATATCCACCGTCGCTCCAGGTTTGAAATCCTGACAAACCAGCAGTATCAACAAGCGAGACAGCAAAAGCACCTATAGAAGACTGAACGGTTGGCCAGATGCTTAAGACAAAGCAGTTCTATATGCTTATGGTTCCATGCTTTCGGTTTATCCATCTGCATGTGCGGACAACTATGGAACTAAAAACCTTGGCCTCAATTACGGTATTCTGTTCTCTGCATGGGGTGCAGGAGGCGTGTTTGGTCCGATTCTCGGTGGTAGGATTGCCGATGCGACGGGTTCATACGAGATGGCATTTTATGTATCCGCTGCAATTCTCATTGTGGCTGCAATAATGGGACTTTTCTACAAGACAGATCAGTCCAGACATTTCTATGTTGTTACCAGAAACGGTTAGACTGTAAAAAAATATCAGAAACTAAAAAAGCTCGACTGATCTCATTTAATGATCAGTCGAGTCTCTTTATGTCCATAATTCTAATACTCAGGTGGTAGTGCCATCATCTCTTCATAGTTGAACACAGGTCCATCAACACACATATAGTGGCTTCCAACCTTGCAGTGACCGCACTTTCCTGCACCGCACCGCATATGGGTCTCAAGTGTAACAAGTATGTTTGTTGGCTTCATTCCAAGATCCATTAGGTCTCTTGCCAGTTTCTTGATTCTTTCCGGTGATGCGCATAGAAGCGCAGTTGTCTCCGACCAGTCAAGGTCAAGCTCCGGAAGCAAATCATTCACATAGCCACTGTATGCATCGACCTTATCTGTAGAGTCCTTTAGTGCATACTTGACTGTGAAGTTGGGAACCTTCGCCCACTCAATCATTTCATCCTTGTAAAGAAGTTTTTCATACCTAAGAGCGCTGGCCATCACAAAGACCTTCTTAAAGTCTTCATGGTTCGCCATAACCGGCTCGATAATAGTTCTCAGCGGTGCCATTGCAACTCCAGAGCCAATAAAGACCAAGTTTCTTCCCTTAAGAGCATCATATGGAAAAGCTCGTCCATAGGGTCCTCTCAAACCAACCTTGTCTCCTTCTTTCATCTTGAACAGCACATCAGTCACAGAACCAACATTTTTAAAGTCAAATACAAGCTCGTCAGTTTGTTCTGGTCCGTATGGTATGGAAAGAGGCACTTCACCTTCTCCAAATACCGTTACCTGGAAAAACTGACCCTTATGCTCGTAGTTCCTGTGCAGCTCGGGATCGTCATATTTCATGAAAAGACGCTTTATTTCAGGTGTTTCCTGCTTTACACGTGTTATTGTTGCAACATCAGGTGAAAACAGGCCATTTTGTGATATTATTTCACGATCCATGATCTCATGACGTATTTTGGTGATTTGGTGTATTGCCGGTGGTTCAGGATTTTCCTTTGCAGCTTTTTGGATTTCTCCAATGATATCAATTATGCTTATATAGGTTGGACAAACATCTGTACATCTTCCACAGCCGGAACAACCCTTAAAGCCAAATCTTTCCTCAATGTATTTCAGCTTGTCATAGATTCTGTATCTAACACGGGAAACAGCATCCCTTGGATTGTGGTACTCTGCATTTCTTGTAAAATGGGCACTTTGACAGGAATCCCAATATCTGACCCTGCTGCCATGATTCTCATCGATATTTTCCTCAACAACATTAAAGCAGGTACAGGTTGGACATACATTGGTGCATCCCGTACATCCTATACATGCGTTTGCTTCATCCAGCCAAAAATCAGCATCGAAGGTTTTTGACATGTCATCCCAAAGGTTTGTCAGATCCATTTTTAACGGGAAGCTTTCTTCAACCCTTTCCATCAGATCGTTTTTCTCCTTAAGTATGGTGTCATCTACCCCAGTGAAGAATGACTCTGACTTATCGATGAGCTCTTGACCTCTAGTGGTTCCCACTTCCACTAAGTAGTAGGAATCCATTGGAGTGAAGGCCAGGTCATGACCAACTGTTGAAAACACACCTGTTCCAACTGAAGTGCAGAAGCAGTGTTGACCAGCTCTAAGGCAGTTTACTGCAATGATTGTTGTCTCAGATCTTCTGGACTTGTAGTTGGGATCTGGAAACTCTCCAAGGTAAAATCTGTCTGTGTATGCAATACCATATGTATCACATGCCCTAACTCCAAAAAGAATTCTGTTTTTGGAATGCTGATGGGCAAGGCCTTCCACATCTATGCCCTCTTCATTCCGAGTCCACTTGAACAGGCTTTCCTTTTGTTCAAACACCATTTCCTTTACCGGTAAGGTAAGATTGATGTAGTCTTCAGTTCTTTCACCTTCACCTAGTGGCATCAGTTGAATGTCTTTGCCTTTTCCAACCGGTACATACACTGAACTTTCTAAGTTCCATATATCAAGAACTCTATCCAGACTATCTTTATTAAGGGTATACAGTTTGTTCGTTTTCATTATTCCACCTCGATTCTTACAGCAGATACCTTCAGAGCCGGTATATTAATTATTGGATCAAGATTTTGTCCTGTCAGCCTATTGGCTGGTGATTCAGCAAAATGGAACGGAACGAAAAGTGTCTTTTCATTTATTCGATTTGTAATCATTGCCGGCGCGACAATACTGCCTCTTGCAGAAGTGATCCTTATCGGCTGATGGTCTTTTATTCCAAGCTCTTCGGCATCCTTTGTGTGTATCTCAACAAACCCTTCAGGGTATTCCAGAGCCAATGTCCAAACCTTACGTGTCATGGTACCTGTGTGGTACTGATGAGTTACCCTTCCGGTGGTCAGGATAAATGGGTATTCCTCACTTCTTTGGTCTCCAATAAATTCAAAATCATTGACGGTAAAGAGCCCTTTGCCCCTCTTGAACTCGCCAACATGTAGAATAGGAGTTCCTGGATGATCCTTATCTGGACAGGGCCATTGAATTCCGACTTCCTTTATTCTCTCATGGGTAATGCCACCATAGATTTCTGTTGCTTCATTTATCTCGTCCATAATATCGGATGGGCTATCATAGTTTATATCCATGCCGATCCGCTTCATTATTTCAACCATTATTTGCCAGTCAGGCTTTGAATCACCAATTGGTTCAATAACCTTATGTATCATCTGTACTCTTCGATCGGTGTTTGTATAGGTTCCTTCCCTTTCCAAAAAGCTGGCAGCAGGCAACACAACATCTGCAAATTCAGCAGTTTCAGTTAAGAAGATGTCCTGTACAACCAAAAATGGAATTTTCTCAAGACAATGTATGGTATGTTTCTGATCCGGGTCTGACAGTACCGGGTTTTCCCCGACTATGTAAGCAGCTTTCATAATTCCTTCTTCCATCAGGTTAAACATCTGGATAATGTTCCTTCCGCGAAGGCAGGAAAAATCTCCCCACACTTTAGTAAATCTTTCTTTTGTCTCAGGCCACTCAGGTCGTTGATAGCCTGGCAAGAAATCCGGTAAAGCTCCCATATCTCCAGCTCCCTGGACATTGTTCTGTCCACGCAAAGGATTAATGCCAGTCGAAGGTCTTCCCACATGACCTGTTATCATTGCAAGGTTGGCTAGAGCCCGAATGCTTTTTACTGCAGTTGTCTGTTGTGTCACTCCCATGGTGAAAATGATCATCGCCTTGTCAGTGGTTGCATATTTACGTGCAAATTCTCTAATGGTATCAGCCGGAACCTTGGAAATGGATTCAGCCCATTCCGGTGTGCAATCTTTGACTGATGCTTTCATTTCTTCGTAGTTTTCTGTTCGCTCCTTGATAAAACTTTCGTCAATTAAATTTTCATTGATAATAACGTGGATCATTGCATTGATCATAGGCAGATTTGTCCCAGGTTCAATTGGTGCATAACCATGAGCGAAATCTGTCAATCTAATCTTCCGTGGGTCAACAACATATAATTCTGCGCCTTTATCCAGCGCCTCAAATATCCTGGTACTGGCCAAAGGATGCTGCTCTGTGGTGTTGGATCCAATTACAAGAATCATCTCAGCGTCACTGAGGTCGTTCATGGTATTTGTGGCACCACCAGCTCCAAATGAGGTAGAAAGACCTTCTACCGTCGGACTGTGTCAGAGGCGGGCACAATGATCTATGCTGCTTGTTTTTAGTCCAGCCCTTGCCATTTTTGCCATCAGGAAGTTCTCTTCGTTGGTGCACCTGGCTGAAGAAACAATCCCAATCCGTTCAGTATTATCATCATCTATCATTGCATCTTTAAAACCTGAGGCAACCTTGTCCAATGCCTCATCCCAGGTAGCTTCCCTAAATGTTCCGTCACTTTGACGAATCAAGGGACTGGTTAGACGTCTTGAATCTCTTACAAATGCAAAACCGTGCCACCCTTTTGAACAAAGTTTTCCCTTACTGACTACATGATTATAGCTAGGTGATATGCCAAGAATTGTGTCATCGTCTGCCACATTCACATAAATTCCACAGCCACAACCACAATAACCACAAGTGGTTTCTACACGTTTCAACAAAATCCCTCCTTCTTTATAAACTGGTAAATTTCACAATATTCACTCTTTAATTTTACCATATTCATACGGTAATTAACAATCAAAGTTAAGATATCCATTTCATTTTGTACAACAATCCAAAGCAAAAAGAACCGTCCCTGATGATTTTTCTGATACTTTTTATTGGATTAACTCCTATTTTATTCCTATAGATCGGTAATATATTTGCATCAAACCCAGATTGGGTATATAATGGTTCAGCATCGAGTAAAACATTAGGAAGCCAGTTAAAAACAAATAATATATGGATTAATACAGATAATAAGTCTTAAGGTCATATCAAAGGAGAAATAATATTGTCATTTAAAGAATTAAATTTAATCGAGCCAATTCAAAAAGCTTTAAGAACGGATGGTTATTTAGAGCCTACACCCATACAAGTGAAGGCGATACCACCACTGTTAAAGGGGAAGGACCTATTGGGTTGTGCTCAGACAGGTACCGGTAAAACAGCTGCATTTGCAATTCCTATACTACAGGGAATACAAGCAGAGAAGAAATCAACAAAAGGCAACAGACAAATAAGAGCATTAATAGTTGCACCAACAAGGGAGTTGGCTATTCAGATTTCGGAGAGTTTCAAATCATATGGTAAGAATCTAGAAGTAAAGACCTTGGTGATATATGGAGGTGTCGGCCAGAACCCGCAAACCAAAGTTCTGCGTCAGGGAGTGGATATTTTGGTAGCTACGCCTGGGAGATTGTTAGATCTAATAAATCAAGGATTTGTCAGCTTGAAAAACGTCAAATACTTTGTATTGGATGAAGCTGACTTAATGCTGGACATGGGTATGTTAAAGGATGTTAAGAAAATTATAACTTTCATTCCAAAGATTAGGCAGACAATGTTTTTTTCAGCAACTATGCCAACTGAAATTGGTGAGTTAGCCAATTCCATATTGAATGATCCAGTTCGAATAGATATTACACCGGAATCACCTACAGTTGATATCATTGAGCAAAGTGTATATCCTGTAGATAAAGTCAACAAGACTAAATTACTTGTTCACATATTAAAGGATAAGAAAATTGATTCTGCATTGGTATTTTCAAGGACAAAGCACGGTGCGAACAAAATAGTTGCTTATTTAGAGAAAGCAGGATTTGCAGCTGAAGCTATACATGGGAACAAATCTCAAAACGCTAGGCAGTTGGCATTGAACAATTTCAAGAAAAGAAAGACAAGAATACTGATTGCAACTGATATAGCAGCTAGAGGGATAGATATAGATGAGCTGTCACATGTAATAAACTTTGATTTGCCAGAGGTACCTGAAACATATGTACACAGAATTGGCAGGACCGGAAGAGCTGGTCTTGGTGGTAAGGCGATATCATTTTGTGATTTTGGAGAAAAACCATTTCTTCGATCGATCCAGAAGTTGACATCCAAGTCAATACAAGAAGTGACCGAGCATCCTTACCCACTTGTGGATACAACCATAAAGCCAAAGGAAAGGTCGAACAAGAGACGTTCTTCTACCAAGTCATTTGAATCAAACGAACAGAAGCAAAATAGCAAGGAAACTAAGAATGGCAAAATAAGGAGAGAGAAAAGGGCAAACGAATCAAAAAAGACCAATTCGAAGAACAATCAGAAGAGGAAAAGTGATCACTGGAGCAAGAGCTAGTTAAATGTATACTTAAAGGGGTAATCGGGAAATGACCGATTTTACCCTCACAAACAAAAAATGAAGAGAACCCGTAAGATTCTGGGCTTTTTAA
>NZ_JBMEMN010000041.1:0-19379 GCF_049310905.1 Gudongella sp. DL1XJH-153 | reverse complement strand
GGACCAAACAAATGGTTAAATATAAACATATGTCCAATTTAAATATGGACTACTGCTCTTGTGATATGCCCACATATTTGGTATTATATTCTAGATGATGGGTTTTAATGCCCACAAAGTTTTATATATAATTTAAATTACATAGGAAAAGGAGTAGTGAAAATGCTAAAGAGTAGAGGACTTAGTTTTATTATTATCGCTCTGATATCAGTTGCAGTTTTGTTTGTTGGAAACAGCATGATGGACTCAGGCGGAGGATTTGCAGACATACCAGATGGAGTATACGAGGGATCAAGTGATGCAGGAATGTATCCTGGCCTTAAAGTAGCAGTAACATTTGAAGGTGGAAACATAACAAATGTAGAAGTAGTTGAGCACAGTGAAACAGAAGGAATCTCAGATCCGGCAATCGAAGGAGTACCAGCAGCAATAGTTGCATCAAACTCAACAGAGGTCGATGTGGTATCAGGTGCAACATTGACATCAAATGCAATAATTGAAGCTGTAAACAATGCAATTGCAGTAGCTTCAGGCAATGCACCAGCAGTTGAATATGTAGACGGAACTTACGAAGGAACCAGTGATAAGGGTATGAACCCAGGTCTTAAGGTTTCTGTAACAGTCGAGGGTGGAAAGATTGTAAGCGTTGAAGTAATCGAACATGACGAGACAGACGGAATTGCAGATCCAGCAATCGAAGAAGTGCCAGCGGCAATTGTTGAAGCTGGTTCACCGAATGTAGATGTGGTTTCAGGAGCAACACTGACTTCGGATGCTATTATGGATGCAGTTCAAAATGCTCTTTCAGGAGATTCAGGATCAGAAGAACCTGAGGAAGAGGAAGAAGCAATAGAGGAACCAGAGATAGAATTTATTGTGGATGGAACATATGAAGGAACAAGCGATGCAGGAATGTATGAAGGACTTAGAGTTTCTGTAACAGTTGAAGGCGGAAAGATAACAAACGTAGAGGTAATTGAACACAGCGAGACAGAAGGAATCGCAGATCCTGCTATTGAAGGAATCCCAGCAGCAATTGTCGAGGCCAACAGCACGGTTGTTGACGTAGTATCAGGTGCAACTTACACATCAGATGCCATAATGGAAGCAACTAGACTTGCACTTCTTGATGCACCGACAGAGGTTCCACAAGTTGAATATATTGACGGAACATATGAAGGGACAAGCGATGCAGGAATGTATGAGGGACTTAAGGTTTCTGTAACAGTTGAAGGTGGTGTAATCACAAACGTAGAAGTGGTTGAGCACAGCGAGACAGACGGAATAGCAGACCCGGCGATTGAAGAAGTACCAGTTTCAATAGTTAAAGCAAACAGCCCAGCTGTGGATACTGTATCAGGAGCAACATTAACATCAAATGCAATCATAGAAGCAGTTGAGCTTGCACTTGAAGGTGCAGTTGCAGGAGCAGATTCAGCACCGGAACCAGCAGTTTCATACACTGACGGAACATATGAAGGAACAAGCGATGCAGGAATGTATGAGGGCCTTAAGGTTTCTGTAACAGTTGAAGGCGGAGTAATCACAAACGTAGAAGTGGTTGAGCACAGCGAAACAGACGGAATAGCAGACCCGGCAATTGAAGAGGTTCCAGCAGCTATTGTTGCTGCAAACAGCCCAGCTGTGGATACGGTATCAGGGGCAACATATACTTCAGATGCTATTATAGAAGCAGTTGAGCTTGCACTTGAAGGTGCACAGTAATCAAATAGATTAGAAAAAGAAAAATAGGCGATATCACAGAAAATGTGATATCGCCTATTTTTACTGTAAAAATTTGGTGCTAAAATAAGTAATTATTCTTCAATTGTTATAGCACTAGTGGGACATGAATCTTCTGCATCTTTAGCTTTGTCTTCAACGGAGGCTGGGACAGGATTTGCAATTACAGTAGCAATTTGTTCATCGTCCATCTGAAAAACTTCAGGACATATTTGAGTGCAAAGTTCGCATCCTATACAATCATCTCTATTAACAATAGCTTTCAAAACATTCACCACCTTTGATCTTTTCTATAGTTATACCCTAAATTAAAACAAACGGTCATGAACACTTTCCATAAGGAACCAACTGTAGAAACAATCGACCAAAATGGAGAAATATCCATTCTCGTCATTCAACCAAAGTGGAGGAATCACCCTTGTTTGACATCTAGATTGAAGCAAAGAAATCTCGTTACTTAAGACCCTTGTACATGGTAATGTCCTTGCCAATAATCAGATCCTTTGTCTTTTCGGCGTAATTGGCAAAATGCTCAGTAGTGGTGTGAAACTTGAAGTCATCCTCAGACTTGTATTTTTCGTAGAGGAAAACCTTGTTGCCAGCCATGGAAGCCTCGTAATTCAAGCATCCCGGCTCAGCCAAGCTTTTTTCAGAATTATCCTTGATAAGTTCGATGAATTCATCCATTTTTTCAGGTCTGATTTCATATTTTACGGTAATAACATGTGTACTCATAACAAAACCCCTTTCTGTTATCCTTTCTCTATATTTTTACCTCTTTAAAGAAAAACAAATCATCTATTAATAACCTTGTGTTCAAGCTATCCATAATACTTTGGAATTGTGCATTGCAATTGTCATCCAACAAAAATCCTGATAAACTATATATACAAATAAAAAGGAGCTGAATAAAAATGGAAATTAGAAGATACGAAGGAACAGGAAGAATGAGCAAGGCAGTTGTACATAACAAAACAGTCTATCTTTGTGGACAAACTGCAGGGAGTGATGTGCTTGATGTCAAGGAGCAAACAGCGGGAGTTCTTTTAAAGATCGAAGAGCTTCTTGATCAATACGGATCAGACAAAGAACATATTCTTTCAGCAGTAATATACCTAAGGGATATTGCACTATTCAAGGATATGAACGAAGTTTGGGATGCTTGGGTGGAAAACGGGTATGAGCCAGCAAGAGCATGTGTTGAAGCAAAGATGGCAGCAGAGAATATCCTAGTTGAAATATCAATCGTAGCAGCAGAAAAAGAAGATGAAGGAATACTTGGAGAAGTTTCATCTGTTTTGAAATAAGAAGACAGGGGGACGTTTCATCTGTCTTGTTTTCCCAGGGGATCGTCCACGTAGGAACATTCTCAATGGAAACAGCCATCTAGTAATTACAATCTACCAGGCTGGGTTTTAACTCGCATGTAAGCATTACTGAGAGAGTCTGGTTGCAGCTAATTAAAGAGTTAACAATTGATATGCATATAGATACACTTGAGACTATGCTTGCTAGCATGGTCTTTTTTATATGGATGGAATGACAACCATCCATGGAAGCTGAAAATTATTACCAAAAAACGAAAGTATGCTGACTTGATCTGCCAGAATGGTCCAAATGTTTAGATGTTAATGTCTCAAATGAAACATAGATCAATTCATTGGGTATCATATAGAAGACACATAGATTTAAGGAGGGAATCAAATGCAATATATTAAGGACAGGATGTACATTAAAAACATTGAATTAAAGAACAGATTGGTGCTTCCATCGATGGAGACTGTATCTTGCGGTGATGATGGGGAGGTATCGGAAGATACTATCAAATACTACGATGAAATAACAAAGAGCGGTTATATTGGTCTTGTGATAGTTGAACACACCTATATATCACCTGAAGGAAAAGTTAAGAATGGGCAGCTATCGGTTGCTGATAATAGCAAGATTGAAGGATTGAAAAAGCTGGCCCAAACCATACAAGCTAATGGCAGCAAGGCTGTTCTTCAGCTAAGTCATGCAGAAAGCAATTGCTTAAAGGATTCAAAGGGTGCAGAGCCTGTGGGGCCTTCAGCTGTAGTGAATCCAAGAAGCAAAGACGGACTTGTGCCCAGAGAGCTTACAAAAGAGGGAATCAAGGATCTCGTAAGAAAATTCGCAGATGCTGCAGTAAGAGCAAAAAAAGCAGGCTTTGACGGTGTTGAAATTCACTCAGCCCATGGATACTTGCTGAATCAATTCCTTTCACCTCTGACTAACAAAAGAACGGATGAATACGGCAAGGATCTTATGGGAAGAATTAGGATCCATATGGAAACAATAGAAGCTGTCAATAGAGAAGTAGGTCTTGAATACGCCGTATTCCTTAGACTTGGCGCATCTGACTATATGGAAGGTGGAACGACAATTGAGGACAGCGTCATAGCATCAAGAGAATTTGCAAAGATAGGGGTAGATGCAATTGATGTAACTGGAGGGATGTGCGGCTTTATGGGGCCACAGTTTACAGGGCAGGGCTACTTTTCAGAGCTCAGTGAAAAGATTAAAATGGCAGTTAATATACCGGTAATACTTACAGGTGGGATAACAGAGCCTGAGGCTGCAGAGAAGTTTCTAAGGATGAAGAAGGCAGACTGTATAGGAGTAGGTCGTGCAATCCTTAAGGATTACGATTGGCCAAGAAAGGCCATGAACCAACAATAAAAGTGACGAGACAAGGGACGTTTCATCTGTCTTATACCTTTCTCAGACTCTTTTCAGTTTAAGCCGTTTTTCTGCTATTGTCTCAACAATCAAACTATAGAGAGGTAGGATATAAAGATATACTGAATATAGGATGCTACTTGTAGGAGCCCCAACAGTATCAAGGACAAAGGCTCCTGCTATGCTCCATGGAATCAGAGGAGCAATGACAATAGAAGTATTTTCAAGATATATGGCTAACTTGTACTTGTCATGGATTAGATTGTTGTTAAGTTCATATGTCAGCATGGTTGCCAGCGTCTGGTTACAACTTATTATGCTCATTAAAATTCCAGTAACCAGCGTTGTAAAGAAGGAACTGCTATGTTGAGAAAGAATAACTACCCAATCCCTAATTTTTGATATCAGGCGGGTGTTCCTGAAGATTCCAAAATATGAGGATGAGATTGAAACTATGGAAATAGATTTAATCATTGAGAAAATCCCTCCTCCGTTCATCAGAACGGCAAGATCAGAATCCGTTGATGAATACCCAACAACTGACGTTCTTAGAATCTCAGAGATTGACATATCCTGGTATGCAATACATATAACAGCACTGAAGGCAATGCTTGTAAGCATTGTCTTTTTAAGATTAAGTTTGAACAGAGGAAGTACGATTATTATAATTGACGGAATAACAACTGCCCATGCAAGCTGGAAGTTGTCGCTAAATACGGAAAGTACCTCATTTGAAACAGGGGTTGCACTGCCTCCGTGACCAGTCGTTGTGTAAATTGCAACTGTCAATAGAAAGGGAACAATTGATGTTCTCAACATGTTTTTAATATTGATAAACAAATTTGTACCTGTGAGTTCACTAACAAGTGATGCACTGGATGACATGGCGGAACATCTGTCTCCAAAGTATACACCAGAAAGAATTGCACCTCCAGTATAAAAGGGATCTATTCCGAGAGACAGTCCTATTGTCATGCAGATTACCCCCATGGTACTGGCTGAGCCAAATGAAGTACCAATAAGTATGGACATCAGACAGCATAATAGAAAAGCAAATACCACAAAGTACCTGGGATCTATATATTGGACTGAATGGTAGATTATGTAGGGAATGGTACCACCGGCTCTCCACAGTGCAGTAAGGACTCCGATAAGAGTCAGGACCATAATTACAGTTCGGGCACTTTTTATGCCGTTCCAGATCATTTGAAGGATGCTTTTAATAGAAAAGCCCCTGTATAGGGCGTATAAAACAAAGACTACAAGACCAAAAAAAAGTGCAGCGACCAAAGAGAAGCCGGTAATTATACTGCATAGAAGAATGGTTGTGAAAAGCATAAGAGTTATAAATTCAGGCATGGCAACCTCCGGATTCACTAGCATTAACAACTGATACAACAAGATTATATTATCACATTACAATTGGAAAATCTAGAAGACAGGGGGACGTTTCATCTGTCTTCTTTTTTAACATGTGAAACAACTTTAAACTTCTATATTACAACATTTCATGGTAATATTAAGAGGGGTGATAACATTGGCTAGAGGACCTAGAATTAGAAGTGAATCAGGAATATATCACGTAATGCTAAGAGGATTGGATAAAAGGGATATTTTTCTGGATGACGAGGATCGAATTAGATTTATAGAGGGAATGACCAAAGCAAAGGAAAAATCGGAATTCATATTATACGGTTATTGCATTATGGATAACCATATACATATTCTATTAAAGGAAGCAGAAGATATTGGAACTATAATCAAGAGAATCACAGTTGGCTACATTGGATGGCACAACAGAAAATATGAAAGGACCGGTCACCTTTTCCAAAACCGATTCCGCAGTGAGCCCGTTGAGACAGAAGGTTATCTTTTGACAGTCATGCGGTACATACACCAAAATCCTGTAAAGGCAGGAATTACAAAAAGACCGATTGAATACAAATGGAGCAGTTATACTGATTATGAAAAAATCTACCGAAATGTCGAAACAATAGTAGACGGAGAATTGGCTAGATCATATTTTCCTACATATAAAAGTTTTGAAGAATACATGAATACAAAAAATGAAGATGAAGTTCTGGAGTATAAAATTACTGTTAATCAGAATGATGAAAATTTACTGAATCTTATTAAAGAAAAATATGAAATATATGATCTGGATGCATTGTCAAAGACTGATAGGAACAAGCTCATACTTGGAATTTACAGTAGTGAAAACACAAGTATACGACAATTAAGCAGAGTCTTCGGAGTAGGTAAAACCGTTGTGGAAAAAGCTATCAAAAAAGACAGATGAAACGTCCCCATGTCCGCCCCTGTCTTCTTTTTTAGTCTTCAAACACTATTTTTGATATATTAACTCCTTCTAGAGTTTCATTTAGAAACTCTGCAATACTTTTCAATTTTAAAGGCATAACCTAAACGAAAGATTTCATCATTGTCTTCAATATCTACTCCAGTAAGGTCTAAAATCTTATTAACCCTATATGACAGACTATTTCTATGTATGGATAAAACTTCAGCTGTCTTAGTCATTTGAAATTGACAAGAAACTAGTGCATGCAAGGTCTTGTAAAGTTCACTATTATGGAGATGATCATGGCTTCTTAGAATCTTTAAAGCAGGGTGGGAATATTGCATAAGATCATTTTCCTTTAGCCTGGATAGCAACAAATAGAACCCAAAATCTGAAAAATACATGATTTTCTTATCAACTCTAAGTTTTAAGCTAACTTTATAGAGATGAAGGCATTGATGGTAAGCTCCTTTCAACTCCATAATATTATTGAAAGAATTACTTATACCTATGTGCAGGACTCCTTCATTGAAAAGAGAGGATAGCTTCTCTTCCTGAATCTTATCAATACGACCGTCTTGTTTTGCTTTACAAAGGATTATCAAGTTTTCTTTTTCTTTCATGCAGTTGGATCTAGGGAGTATTTGATTTAAACGCTCCTTTAGAAAGGTCTCGGCGTGGATATTACTCAGATACTCATTTGGCCTTATAATGATGCATACCATATTTTCATGTAATTGTACCTGATTAATCTTAAGCTGAATTTGAATATGATCTTCTTCAGCGCCATGAATCAATTCGTAGAGTAAGTTCTCCTCCTTTGATCCAAAAATTCTCTTATACTCATCTGTACGTAGCAATATATCACATACAGAGCTGCCTACAAAGGGTAGGAGTTCTTGAGAAAAACTTAAGTTTGCTTTGTTGACTTCAAGCATAATAACATAGCCTACCAGCTTATCCTTCCAAAAAATCTTGCTGCAAAGCTTATTGTATAGTGAAAACTCACATTTTACTTGGAATACTGACGAGTTTTCTGGGAACGGACCCTTCTTTTCCAATCTGTGGACTTCCTTTATAAATTCATAGGAACAATACCCTCTTTGAATATTTTTATTCCAGATGGGATCAGCTATGATATCCTCTTGGGAAGTAGCGATTATCCTAAAACCTGAATCAATTACAACAAGAGGGTTTTTAAGTTTTTGAGACGAGAATTCGAGCAATCTCTTAAGGTCTGTACCTTTCATGGTCAAAGCCAAGAGTTCAGCAATTTCATGGTTACTTTGAGTTTGAGAATTTAGTAACCGATTAGCTAGTTGATCAACTTTAAGAATCAGTTTTTCGGGTATTGCTGCGTAATCCACAGAATTTTTCATCTCAAGTGAACCCATCAATGAATCTATAGATTCCATGGGAAGGCTGTTGTCAGTATTGTTTTCTTCGACTCCCAAGATAAAGGCAATATTTCTGTAGGGTTTTTGAAAGAAACTTTTTCTTTTAACAAGAGATTCAAACTCGTATATATTGCCAATGTAAAGAATCCCATGGTCTTCAGGAGACCATTCTTCAAGAAGTCTAATTTTATTGATTTCAAGATTGTTTGAAAGATTATAACTTTGAAACTCAAGGTGGTTCTCTTTTTCTAGGGTCTTAATAATATTCTCAAAACGCATAGCTTCTCTCCTTTTTACCTGCCATCAACAATTTGTGCAACATGCACAAATTGTTTTAAAATATTCATGCATCCTCAACCTATCTGTGAATCCAACAGTATGTTATTATTATAACATACTAAATAGATGTTTCACAAATACTACTAAATTAGTGACCAAATTATCTAACACATAAAAGATTAATATAAAAGACATGTCTAAACTCAAGAAGCATTAAAAAGACTTTTAATTTGTTCAATGTGCAAGATTATTAAATTGACATGTCTGAAAGAACAAACTGAGTAAGTGGATTGCAAGGCCAAAACCTCATCAGGACCCTTTTATCATTTCCTTGCAAATAAAATAACAGGAGGAGTGGAAGAATGAAGTATGAAAAGCTATTTGAACGAGGTACCATAGGTAATGTTAATCTAAAGAACCGTGTTGTAATGACAGCGATGGGTGTAAATCTTGCCAATTCCCAAGGTGAAGCAACTGATGTCATAACCAAGTACTATGAAGAAAGAGCCAAAGGTGGAGTTGGACTTATTATCACTGAAATAGCCAGAATTGATGATGAGTATGGAGTAGGCACCCCAAACCAGTTATCTGTAACTGAAGCCCGTCACATCCCCCACTTGGAGAGAATGATAGAAACCATACATAAATATGGAACCAAAGTATTTGTACAGCTTCATCATCCAGGTCGTGAAACAAAGAGCCAATTAATTGGAGGAAAACAAATTGTTGCTCCATCACCTATAATGTGTAAAGTCACTCAAGAGATGCCAAGGGAATTGACTACCGAGGAATGCGAAGGTCTAGTAAAGAAATTTATCAAGGGTGCAGTGATTTCGAAAACTGCAGGAGCAGATGGAGTGGAATTGCACGTAGCGCATGGTTACCTTTTAAACCAGTTTGTTTCTCCATATACAAACAAGAGAAAAGACAAGTATGGCGGGAGCTTCCAAAACAGAATGCGTATAGTATCTGAAATAATAACAGGAATAAAGTATATGTGCGGTCAAGATTTTGCAGTATCAGTTAGAATAAGTGCTGAAGAGTATGTTGAAGGTGGACTTAAGCTCGAAGATTCAATTAAGATAGCTAGAATCCTTGAAAGTTATGGAATCGACGCAATCAATGTAAGCTGCGGAACTTATGAAAGTGCAACTACTATCATAGAACCAGGCACATATCCTCAAGGATGGAAAAAACACTTAGCAACTGAAATAAGAAAGAATGTAAGTGTACCTGTAATTGCAGTCAACAACATAAAAGATCCTGAGACAGCAAATCAACTTTTGGAATCAGAAGTTTGTGATTTTGTTGGGATAGCTAGAGGACACCTTGCAGATCCAAATTGGGTTAGGAAAGCAAAAGAAGGAAAAAGTGATCAAATTAGAAAGTGTATTGGTTGTCTAAATTGTTTTGCTGAATTAAACCAGGGAAGGCATATTAAGTGTACTGTAAATGGCGCATTGGCAAGAGAGATTGAATTTGGAAATATGGAGAAGAATGGTCAAAACAGAACTGTTGTAGTTGTGGGTGGTGGACCTGCAGGAATGCAGGCAGCTCTTGTACTAGATAAAAAGGGATATAAAACAGTACTCTTTGATGAAAGAGAGAAGCTGGGTGGAACCCTTAATGTTGCAGACAAAGCACCGATGAAAGGCAAAGTACGTGCAATGAATGATGGACTGATTAGAGAAGTTGAAGAAAGTGGTGTGGAAGTTAGAATCAATACAAAAGCCACTGTTGAAATGATCAAAGATCTTAATCCCCAAGGTGTTTTTGTGGCTGTTGGTGCATCTGCAACAATTCCACCGATTCCAGGTATAGAAGAAAAGAATGTTGTGATTGCAGAACATATACTAACAGAAGATGTTGAAGTAAAGGGTAAAGTAGCTGTAATTGGTTCAGGTCTTACAGGACTTGAAACAGCAGAATTGGTAGCAAGTAAGGGACACGAGGTCGTATTGATTGAAATGCAGAAATCCATAGGTCCAGATGTAAATCGAACCATTCTTGCAGACTTAATGATGAGATTTAAGAAATACAATCCGACAATCATGCCAGGACATAGGCTTATGACAATTTCTGAAAAAGGGGTTGGACTTCTTAATCAGATTAATTCCCAGCCTGTACAGGTAGAAGCTGATACAATTGTAATTGCTCTTGGGGTAACACCTAGGCAAAGTACAGTAAATGAATTTATGAAAGCTTTTGAGAATATCAGAATAATTGGAGACGCTGATAAGGCAGGTTGTATTCAAGAAGCTATAAAAGATGGCTATAGTCAGGCATTTGCATTTACAGTTCATTAAAAGGGGGAAAAAGTAAAATGAGAGATTTCAAGGATAAAGTTGCTTTAATCACCGGTGCCGGAAATGGTTTTGGTTTCGAAATAGCAAAAGAATGTGCTGACAGAGAAATGAAACTTGTATTGGTTGATATAGACAAAGAAGACCTCCAAGCTGCTGTTTCTTTTTTCGAAAAAAAGGGAGTGGATGTTACTGGAGTTGAATGTGATGTAACTCTGGATTTAGAAGTTGAAAAGATGGTTTCAACGGCAATAGAAAATTATGGAAGCATTGATTTTCTTGTAAATAATGCTGGAGTTGCAATACCAGGGCCAGTTTGGAAATTACCAGTTCAGGACTGGGACTGGATAGTAGGAGCTAATCTTATGAGTCAAGTATATGCTATGAAAAGAGTTATACCAATTATGATTAAGCAAGATTCGGAGTGTCATATTCTAAATGTTGCTTCAGTTGCTGGACTCATTACTTCAAATGGAATGCCCGCATATCATGCAACTAAACATGCAAGTGTTGCTTTGACAGAAAGTACAAGCTACGATCTACAGGCAATAAATTCCAAGATAAAAATGTCTGTTTTTTGTCCAGGATTTGTTCAAACTGATCTTCACAATTATGAAAGACATCGTCCAGAAAGATTTATGGACAAAAGCGATCCATATTACAGTAGCTACGAGTATTTTAGCGGACAAAAACGTGCTGAATTCGTAATTACTACAGGAATGCCTATTGAAAGTATTGGATTAAGTGTAATGAATGGGATAGAAGAAGAACAGTTCTATATATTAACACATCCTCTATATAATACGCTTATAGGGAAGAGGGTAAAGGAAATGCTAGAAGGGAAAGGTCCAGACCTTGTTGCCCTAAGGGGATAATTAATCTAAACGACAAACTAGTTCAACGAGGATTAGACTTTAAGTTATAGAATGATTTTTGAGACTGTAAATAATTTTGTGTATACGATACCTCTGGATTGAGATAAAATAAAATCAATCTGGAGGTATTTAATTATGGCGAAAATCAAAAGGGATCCAAAGCGAAGGGAAGCGATTCAAAAATTTATCGAGCTTTACCAACCAGAATCTGTAGATGATATCTATGAGAGTCTTAAAGACATGCTCGGAGAAACCATCGAACAGATGCTTGAAGCAGAACTTGAAGATCAGATTGGATATCCAAAGAGAGAAAAATCAGAGGATATTAGTAATTCAAGAAACGGATTCAGCACTAAAATGCTCAAATCAAAAGCCGGAAAAGTCCCAATAAATGTTCCAAGGGATCGATATGGTGAATTTGAGCCACAGGTTGTAAAAAAGTATCAGACAGACATCTCCCATATAGAGGAACAGGTAATTTCAATGTATGGAAAAGGCATGACTGTAAGAGATATATCAAAACACATCCAGGATATCTATGGATTTTCAATTTCAGAAGGCCTGGTATCTCAGATTACAAACAAGATACTGCCTTCAATCACAGAATGGCAAAACAGACCACTTGAGGCAATATATCCGATAATATTTCTGGATGCAATCCACTACAACGTCAGACAGGACGGTGTTGTAGCCAAGAAGGCGGTCTATATAATCATCGGAATAAATCTTGAAGGGAAAAAAGACGTGCTTGGAATGTGGGTGGGAGAAAATGAATCCTCAAAGTTCTGGTTAACCGTAATCAACGAGCTTAAGAACAGAGGGGTAAGAGATATACTCATAGCATCCATAGATGGCCTCAGCGGCTTCTCAGATGCGATACATGCAGTATTTCCCAAGACAGAGATACAAAGATGCATAATACACCAAATAAGAAGCTCCACAAGGTATGTAAGCTACAAGGACATCAAAGAGCTGATGAAAGATCTTAAAGAAATCTACAAAGCACCGAGCGAAGAAGTGGCACTTAACAACCTGGATAAATTCGATCAAAAATGGTCCAGAAAATACCCATCATGTGTAAATTCATGGAGAAACAACTGGGTCCATCTGTCGGCATATTTCAAGTATCCAGAAGAGGTCAGAACCATAATCTACACCACAAATGCCATGGAGAATTTCAACAGGCAGCTAAGAAAAGTCACAAAGAGCAAGTCAATATTTCCAACAGATGCAGCTTTGATGAAAAGCCTTTATCTGGCAATGCTTGATTCTACATCAAAATGGACCTCTCGTGTAAGGAACTGGGACTACATTTTGAACCACCTGGCCATATATTTTGAAGGGCGAATAGAAATTTAAGAGTTGACGCTAATAAGCTGTCAAGCATGAAACCTCTTGACAGCCTATTTAGCGTTGTGCTTTAATGAACTTGTAATCAGATGATCCTTGGAGGCCTCTACAACTCTCCGTTTGATCATCAATATAACCTACGATTATCCCAATTCAGAGGATAAAAACACAAACTATTTTACACTACCTGATTTTTCACAAAAGGATGCCATCTTAGTAGTTCAATACTGACATGGTATCTTTTTTTATCTAATTATTATTCATATGTGGTAAATCCATTTCTTTTTATCCAATAACTAAGTTTTGACTTAAGCTCTGAATGCATAGTCTTGTCTTCATTAATCTTGTAGTCTTAGGTATGATTTAGAATTGAAGCAAACTCAATGGTTTCCTTGATCAAATGGCCAATATTCTCAATAGTATAATTATCAATTGGGCATTTTAATTAGTTCGTAAGATTGTGGATCTTCTACGGAGTAACTTGATTATCCTTAATACCTTTAATGCCTGAACAAGGATAATGGAATATAGTAAGATCATCGAAGACATTGTACTGATAATGCTCAAGGAACCATTTTGCATTGATTTACTCAAACTGATAATTTATTACTAGAGTATCTGTACTTATTATTATATTATTTAGCATATCAATTTGCCTGTTGATTCTATGATCAGTTTTTAATCAACCTGAAAATGCTTCTTTTCAAACCTTCTATGGAAAGAAGCTCTTCTTCGGAAAGGCTTCACTGTTTTACAAGGGAGTCCTTCAAAGACTTCCCATCACCTACTAGAAATATCAGTCCATACATAGGTCTTCTTGAATTGTCGGAAGCAATACCATACTGTGGCAAGAAATATTAGATCATTTGAATCATATACCCCCACATAGTATTTGACATAAACCCTTATTAGGATTATTATTAATATATTAGGCACAAATCCAAGGAGATCAGAAATGGACATAATAAAACTAATAGCAGTATTTGCAGTAATCGTAGTGGTAATGAGGATGAACAAGCCCCTGTACATATCAGTAACAGTAGGATCAATATCCACCGTGCTTTTGTATGGTATTAGCTTCTCTGACCTTATACAAGCCCTTAGGATTGGAATAATTGGTGGAGACACTATAATGCTCGTGCTGGCATTCTACTCAATAACATTCCTTCAGAGAATGCTTGAAAAGAGAGGACACCTGATTCAGGCAGAAAAAGCCCTTACAAATATTTTCAATTCAAGACGAATCAATGCAATGATAGCACCATTTATAATTGGTCTGTTGCCATCAGCGGGAGCTGTGTTGATAGCATCGCCAATTGTCGATACGGCAGCAGGGAGCGACCTTACACAAGAAGAGAAGACATTTGTAACATCCTTCTACAGGCACATATCAGAAGCTTTTCTGCCAACATATGCTTCAATAATTCTTGCCGTAAACCTAAGCGGACTTGAGATGACAAGCTTTATTCTTGGAATGCTTCCCATGATTGTGGTTCTGTTTCTTTTGGGATATATTTTCTATGTAAGGAAGATACCTAAGGTTGAGGAAAGCCTTGAGGGAATCATTAAAACCCATGAGATAAAACGACTTTTTGAAGCTCTATGGACAATAATGCTATCCATTACAATAATTCTTGTCTTGGGGACTCCGGTGCACCTAAGCGTAATTCCAGTAATTATTTTATCCTACTTCATAAACAGATTCAGATACAAGGAAGTAAGGTCAATGTTTTATACTGCTTTTGAGACCAAGCTTATTCTGACAACTGTAGTAATAATGGTATTCAAGGAGCTTTTGACAGCAACTGGTGTAATAGAAAGACTCCCTGACTACTTCTCGGCAATGGCAGTTCCACCGGTTGTAATCTTTGGACTCATATTCTTCTTTGGCACCTTGGTAGCAGGTTCAAAGGCCATGATTGCATTGGCACTTCCAATAGCCTTTGCAACAATACCCGGGGGAGGAATAAGTCTTCTGGTTTTTCTTATGTCAATAAATTATATTGCAATGCAGATATCACCGACACATATATGCCTTGCAATAATAACAGAGGAGCATGGAACATCATTTATCTCCCTTGTGAAGAAAACAATGCCGGTGCTCGTATCTTTTGTAGTCATAGCATCAGCCTACAGCTATTTGCTATATAATATACTCTAGGGCAGGATTCTTATCCTGTCTTTTTTATTTTTGGAGTAAGAATCATCAGCAAAGATAGTAGGGGCGGGTTTCCATGCTTACTCGAAAATATGCTAAAGACAGATAATCATTACTGACAGAATTTGGGTATAAATATCTTAGGAAAAGCAACATTGGGAGGCGTGAGAATAGGTTGTTATTATAGATGCCTGGAGGTGCATTCGAAGTGAAGGAAGGATTTATTGAAACTGAAAAGGGCAGAATTTGGTATTCCGTTTACGGGGAGGACAAGAAAGGAGTACCCTTGCTTGTGGTCCATGGAGGGCCTGGATTTCTTTCTATGCCACAAGTTATTAAGGATCTGGCCGACGAGAGGCCGGTCTATTTCTACGATCAGCTGGGATGTGGAAAATCTGATAAGGCAGAGAATCCAGAGGAGTATTCAGTTGAAAATTATGTAAGAGAGCTTGATGAAGTAATCAGGGATATTGGACTGTCTGAAGTGATACTGTTTGGTCACTCATGGGGAGCGGGTCTGGTATGTTCACACCTACTGGATATGAAACCCGAAGTTGTAAAGAAGTTGGTACTGTCATCCCCATACTTAAGCACACCAAAATGGGAAGAGGATATGAAGAAGCTTGTGTCAAAATTGCCTGAGTCCATGGTAGAAATCGTGAGGAAGGCTGAAGAGACAAATGAATACGGGGAAGAATATTTTGGCGTAATGATGGAGTTCTACAAGAGGCATATGTACACCCATATACCGTTCCCTGATTATCTTATGGAGGCATTTGGAGCCATCAATCAGGAGGTTTACGGAATGCTATGGGGACCAAGCGAGTTTGAGATCACTGGAAAGCTAAAGAGTTTTGACCTTTCCCCAAGGCTTGGTGAGATTACAGTTCCGGTATTGCTCATATGCGGTGACCAGGATGAAATGGATGTCAGGACAATCAGGGATTTTCAGATGGCGATACCAAATGCACAGATGGCCGTCATTCCGGATGCAGGCCATATGAACCATCTCGAAAAGCCTGAAATATTTAAAGCTATTGCAAGAGACTTCCTGGCTTGAAGTAAAAGCAAAATCAGGGGAATCAACAACTCCCCTGATTTTTTAGTGCAATACTTTAATTCTTAGCCTACGAAGGATAAAGGCCTTAATAATAGTATACTTAACTACCCAATCTTTGTTAATTCAGGATCAATTTCACAGACTGTATTTGTAGAACATGTTTTGCTGTAAGGACATCCTGAGCACTTGACTCCATTTTTCTTGTCACTTGTAATCTTCCAAACTGAAAGCCCGATTACTGCTGCTATTATAAATAAGACTATTATATTTCCTATCATCCTAAGCAGCTCCTCCCATACTCATTGAAACTTCGCTTTCATTTCGTCTCATTAGATAGATCAGAATTCCAAAGTAAATTCCAACAGCAATCAATCCAGGGAATGCTCCAGCTCCAAAGCTGCCAGTAGTGATTAGCGTACCGAGCTGATATACAAAGTATGATACAGTATAGCCCATTCCAAACTGGAATCCTATTCCTGCCCAAAGCCATTTTCTGCTGTCCATCTCAGCGTTCATTGCACCAATGGCTGCAAAGCATGGAGGTGTAAATAGGTTGAAGACAAGGTATGAAAGTGCTGCGACTGAAGTCAGTCCCATAATTGAAGCCACATCATTTGCGCCAGAAACCAGTGATAGCTCCTCAGGATCAATAAAGTTGCTTATGCTGTACACTACAGCCAGAGTTCCAACAACATTTTCCTTGGCAATAAATCCTGTTATGGCTGCCGCTGCAAGCTGCCATGCACCAAAGCCCAAAGGAATCAGCAACCAGGCAAAGGGAGAGGCTATGCTTGCTAGAATACTTGTACCTTCCATTCCTTCCTCAACAAGATGGAAACCCCATGAGTATGACTGCATGATCTGAACGGCAACATTACAAAGAAGAATAATTGTAGCAGCCTTGATAATAAATGCTTTAGCCCTTGAGAACATGGATATGAAAGCTCTCTTTATACTTGGGATTCTATACTCGGGAAGCTCCATTATAAAGTAACCTCTTGAAGGACCTTCCTTGGTGATTCTCTGAACAATAAGTGCTCCAAATATTACAATGGCAATTGCCACAAAGTACATTGAGGTACCAACCCAGGCTGCATCCTGGAAGAATACACCGGCAAACAGCGCTATTACAGGGAGCTTGGCTCCACATGGCATAAAGGGTGTAAGCATTGCAGTAGTCCTTCTCTGACGGTCATCCCTGATTGTACGTGTAGCCATGACTCCTGGAATGGCACATCCGGTGCCGATAACCATGGGAATAATTGACTTTCCTGACAATCCAACCTTTTTAAGATGTCTGTCCATTACAATTGCAACCCTTGCCATATAGCCACTGTCCTCGAGCAATGCAAGCAGGAAGAATAGAACCATGATAAGTGGCAGGAAGCCAACAACGGCACCGACTCCTCCGATAATTCCATCAAGAAGCAGGGTTTTAAGTATCGGAGATACCGTTTCTCCCATCAAACCATCCGCATAGGCATAGACGCTGTCAATCCAACCAACTAGTGAGTCGGCAAGAAGGGGTCCTAAATAAGTCTGTGAAATTGAAAAGACTATGTATATAATGGCTGCAAAGATTGGAATTCCCCAAATCTTGTGAGCTACAATACGGTCAATTGAATCGTGCTTTGTCTGCTTCTTGCTTTCTGTGTTTCTGGATTCAACTTCCTTCACAATTTTGTCTACAAATGCAAATCTCTCTCGATCTGAATCATCGGCTTCTTGCTTTTCAGTAACCTCAGTTATAGACTTTCCAGTATAAGGTGCCTTTTGAAGGCCTCCCTTAAGGGATACAGCTTTATCGACAAGACTTTGGAGTCCATGTCCCTTGATGGATGATGTCTTTACTACCGGGCATCCAAGCTTTAAGGAAAGGTCCTTTTCATCAATTGAGATTCCTTTCTTTTCAATAAGATCAACTTTGTTTAAGGCAACTACCACCGGTAAACCAAGCTCGAGAAGCTGAGTTGTAAACATCAGACTTCTGTTTAGATTTGTTGCATCTACAATATTGATTATTACATCAGCGTCAGCACTTTTTACAAAGTCACTGGTGATGCTTTCCTCTGATGTGAATGGTGATAGGGAGTAGGCACCTGGTAGGTCAACTACCCTGATCTTATTCCCTGATTTAGTCAGATCAGACTTTACATCACCTTCTTTTTTTGCAACTGTAACTCCCGGCCAGTTACCAACGTGTTCTATCTTACCTGTTATAGCATTGAATAAAGTGGTCTTGCCACTGTTGGGATTTCCTGCTAATGCGATTCTCATTTTTTTCCTCCTTTAATATAATAATATGTTAGCTGTGGCTAACACTATAAACAAAAAAATACAAGCTAATGCCCAGGCCTATATAAGAATAGCCCTGGCAAGATCAATATCAATGCTGTATCTTGAGTCCTTGATATTGATAATATAGTTTTCAGCCAAAACAGAAATAACAGTGATGTTTTCACCCTCATAGCAACCAAGGGAAGAGAGGAAACTTTTCATTTCCTTATCATCTGTGTTAATGGCTTTAATTGTATATGTATGGTCTATCTTTGCGCTGGTCAGATCCAGACTCCTTGAAACTTCTGCCGTTTTCTTTTTTATACTTACTCCGAAAATTCTATTTACAAGGGACACTTCCATAATAACCTCCATTTACAATAGATTCATGTTGACTTATCTTTTGCCGTCCAGATATTCCTTGATTGCCTCAAGCATTTCATCTGAGATGACATGTTCCATCCTGCATGCATTGTCATCAGCATCAGCAGGAGAGAGACCCAAGGATTTTTCAAGAAAATCAGTAATAATTGAATGCTTCTTAAAAACCTTTCTTGATACCTTAAGACCTTTTTCAGTCAAATTGATATGACCGTAAGCCTGCTTGTTGATAAAGCCTTCATCCTTAAGATGGTTCATTGCCTTTGTAACACTGGGCTTTGTAATGTTAAGCTCCCTGGCAATTTCAGCAACATGTGCATGACCATGATCTTTCTCTATTAAGTATATTGTCTCTAAATACATTTCCATTGATTCAGTTAGATTCACAAGGCAACATTCCCTCCATACATTGTTAACCTTAGCTAACAATTATTATTGTATTTTAGCGTGGTGGCTTTGTCAACAATTTTTCTAAATTTTTGTGTTTATCTTTTGATAATGTCACCTTATAATTATCTTTTGATTATGTCACAATAATCTTATGAAAAAAGAGGTGC